>JAFBAJ010000766.1 GCA_019247865.1 Acidobacteriota bacterium | reverse complement strand
CGGTCGCTTCGCGCGGCTCGTTGGGCACGTAGTCGAGGTCGCATTCCGGGTCCGGGTTGACGTAATTGATCGTCGGCGGCAGCATCCGGTGATGAATGGCGAGCACGGAGAAGACGCCTTCGATGCCTCCGGCCGCGCCGAGCAGGTGTCCCGTCATCGATTTCGTAGAGCTGACGGCCAGTTTGTAAGCGTGTTCGCCGAAGGCCTTCTTGATCGCCATCGTCTCGAACTTGTCATTGTAAGGCGTGCTGGTTCCGTGCGCGTTGATGTAGCCGACGGCTTCCGGTTCGATGCCCGCGTCCTTTAAGGCTTTCTGCATGACGCGAATCGCGCCGGAGCCGCTCTCGTCCGGCATCGTGATGTGAAAAGCGTCTCCGGTCATCCCGTAGCCGACGATCTCCGCGTAGATGTGCGCGCCGCGACGGCGTGCGCCTTCGAGCTCTTCGAGAATCATGATGCCCGCGCCTTCGCCGATGACGAAGCCGTCGCGGTCGCGCTCGAACGGGCGCGAGGCGCGTTGCGGGTCATCGTTTCTGGTCGAGAGGGCGCGCATGGCCGCGAACCCTGCGACGCTCATCGGTGTGATGGCGGATTCCGCGCCGCCGCAGATCATCGCGTCTGCATCGCCGCGCTCGATGAGACGGAAGCTGTCGCCGATGGCGTGCGCCCCGGCCGAGCAGGCAGTGGCGGTCGCCGAATTCGGCCCCTTCGCGCCGTGCCGGATCGAGACCTGACCGGCGGCCAGGTTGACGATGGCCGACGGGATAAAGAAGGGCGAGACGCGATGCGGCCCGTCGTTCAGGAGCTTGGAGTGCTCGCGCTCGATGGCCCAGAAGTCGCCGATGCCGCTGCTGATGTAGGTGCCGATCTGCTCGGCATTCTCCTCATTGATGACGAGGCCGCTGTTTTTCATGGCCTCGTCGGCGGCGGCGATGGAGTAGTGTATGAAAGCGCCCATCTTGCGCGCCTCTTTCTTCTCGATATAGTTCAGCGGGTCAAAGTTTTTGACTTCGGCTCCGAACTTGACAGAGAATTTCTCCGTGTCGAACTTCTGAATCATGTCCACGCCGCTCCGCCCGCTCATCAGCGCAGACCAAGTCGCCTCGACCGAATTGCCGACCGGCGTCACAAGTCCCAGACCTGTCACCACGACGCGACGTTTCAAGTTAAACGCTCCTTATTCAAGCGTCATGAGTTGTAAGCCAAGAGTCCGGAGTCCAAAAGCTCTAGACTTCTGGCTCCTGACTCCTGACTTCTGACTCCTGACTTATTTTTTATGCTGATCAATATAGCTGTAAGCATCGCGGACGCTCTGAATCTTTTCGGCGTCCTCGTCGGGAATCTCGATCCCGAACTCTTCTTCAAAGCGCATCACCAGCTCGACCGTGTCGAGCGAATCCGCGCCGAGGTCGTCAATGAAACGCGCGTTGGGCGTCACTTCGTTCTCGTCGACACCAAGCTCGTCAACGATAATCTGCTTCACTTTATTCTCGATCTCTTGATCGGCCATCTTTTTGCTCCTCTATCCAAAAGTTGGAAAACTTGCTTCACATCTGCGCTGTGCGTGCTTTAGCTTTTCCTCAGCCTCGCACAGAGTCGTTCTGTTTTATGAAAGAGCCTCGCGCGTTGCGTTGAGGCTCTCGGTATCCTCCACATTCAGGCTGCGCGCGTCGCGCGTTAGCTGCCGCAAGAGGCCCGACAGGACTTTGCCCGGCCCGACTTCGACAAAGAGCGCGACGCCCTCCTGAATCAGAAACTCGATGGACTCGCGCCAGCGCACGGGCGCGGAGACCTGCCGCACGAGCGCGTCGCGCGCAGCCGCTCCGTCCGTGTTCGCTTCCGCATCCACGTTCGTCACGAGCGGCACGCGCAGCTCCTGAAACTCAAGCTGCTCCAGATCCGCCGCCAGGCGCTCCTGCGCGGGCATCATCAGGGCGCAATGGAAAGGCGCGCTGACGTTTAATTTGATCGTCCGCTTGGCCCCGCGCTCTTTCAACAGCTCCATCGCGCGCTCGACCGCCGTCGCGTCTCCGGCGATGACGACCTGTCCCGGCGAATTGATGTTCGCGGGGCTGCAAACCTCTCCCTGCTGCGCCTCGCCGCAGGCGTTCATGATGTCCGCCAGCTCCGCGCCGAGGATCGCGGCCATCGCGCCGGAGCCGACCGGCGCGGCCTCCTGCATGTAGCGCCCGCGCGCGCGCACAGTCCGCACGGCATCGCTCAAAGTTAGCGCGCCCGCTGCGACCAGCGCGGAATATTCGCCGAGACTGTGCCCGGCGACGAAGTCCGGCGCTCTCAAGCCTTCGGCTTCCATCGCGCGCAGGGCTGCCACGGAGACGGTCAGAATCGCAGGCTGCGTGTTTTCCGTCAACTGCAGCTCTTCGGCCGTGCCGCTGAAACAGAGCTCGGAGAGCTTGAAGCCGAGCGCCTCGTCCGCCTCTTCAAAGACCGCGCGGGCCGCCGGAAAATTATCGGCGAGGTCGCGCCCCATGCCCGCGTACTGTGAGCCCTGCCCCGGAAAAATGTATGCGAGTCGCGCGCTCATCTTCAGCTTTTAGCATCCAGCGAGAACGTCACGACAAACGAGCCGGACTCACCGACCGTAATCTCCTGCTTCTCTGCGACAAAGCCTTCGACCTTCGCCGTGACACGATATTTTCCCGGCGACAGGTCTTTCAAAGTGACGACGCCTTTGCCGTCCGCGTTGCGAAAAATGATCTCGCCCTCTTTCGGCACGAGCGTCACGCAGGCGCGCTTCAAAGGATGGCCGCCGCTGTCTGCGACCTTGACGACCACTTCATTGCGCGCGTGACGAGCCGAAACAGCAAAGCTCGCCAGCAGGCACAGGACGATTAACGCGACGCCTTTTCTTCGCACGAAATTTTCTCCTTTACCAGCGGAGGACGACTCCGCCCCACGTCACGCCGCCGCCGAACGAGGCGAGGACGACCAGATCGCCCTCTTTGACCCGCCCCGACTCGACGCATTCGTCGAGCGCAATCGGGATCGAAGCCGAAGAGGTGTTGCCGTGCATCGAGATGTTGGAATAGATCTTCGACTCGTCCACGCCGAGCTTGCTCGCGACGGCATCCGTGATGCGCTGATTGGCCTGATGCGGAATAAAGAGATCGATGCTGTCGGCGCTCTGACCGGCCTCGCTCAGAACCTCGCGCGAGATTTCGGCCATCGAGCGCACGGCGACCTTGAAGAGCTCGTTGCCCTTCATCTTATAAAAGTGCAGTCCGTTCGCCAGAGTTTCAGGCGTTGAGCCCAGACGCGTGCCGCCGCCCGGCGCATAGAGCTGCTCGGCGAATCTTCCGTCCGAGCGAATCCGCGAGGACAGAATCCCGCGTCCCTCTTCGACCGGGCCGAGGATGGCCGCGCCCGCGCCGTCGCCGAAGATCACGCACGTCGAACGGTCAGTGTAATCAACATACTTGGTCAGGACTTCCGCGCCGATGACCAGCGCATAGCGACACTGGCCCGTGCGAATCATCGAATTGACGAGCGTCAGGCCGTAGAGGAATCCGGAGCAGGCGGCGGCGACATCGAAGGCGGCGGCGCGGGTCGCGCCGATCTCGGCCTGGATCAGGCAGCCGGTCGAGGGCAGCAGTTGGTCCGGCGTGACGGTGGCGCAGACGAGGAGGTCGATCTCGGTCGGGTCGATCCGCGCGCGCTCGATGGCCTGGCGCGCGGCCTTGACGGCGAAGAGCGAGGTGTACTCTTCGGGCGCGGCCTTGCGCCGCTGCTTGATGCCCGTGCGCGAGGTGATCCACTCGTCGGAGGTCTCGACCATCTTTTCCAAGTCGGCGTTCGTCAGAATGCCGGATGGATAAGAGTGCCCCGTGCCAAGTATGCCAGCGTTCACTTCTGCCATCTCTCTCCTTTAGTGAATAGTCAATGGTAAATAGAAAATCGTTCGTCTATTTACTATTGACCATTGACTATTTACTGCCCAGCCGCTTCGGCGTACTCGCGCGCGTTGGTCTCGGCGATGCCGCGCTCGATCCGTTCGCTGGCGCGGTGTTCGGAGAACTCCTTGACGCTGCGAATCGCGTTGCGAATCGCGCGCGCGTTCGACGAGCCGTGTCCGATCATGACGATCTTTCTCACGCCGAGCAGCGGCGCGCCGCCGTATTCGGCATAGTCGAGGCGCTTCTTGATATTCCGAAAAGCCGGGCGCGCGAGCATCGCTCCGGCTTTAGTGATCGCCGTCGCCGTCAGCTCGCGCTTAATCATTGAGATCAGCGCGCTGGTCAAACCTTCCGACAACTTGAGCATCACGTTGCCGGTAAAACCGTCGGTCACGATCACGTCCACCGCGCCCGTAAAGACATCACGCCCTTCGACGTTGCCGACGAAGTTGAGGCTTTCGAGATTACGCAGGAGCGGAAAAGCCTCCTTCGTCAGATCATTGCCCTTCGCCTCTTCCTCGCCGATGCTCATCAGGCCGACCGCAGGCTTGACCGTGCCGAGCACTGCGCGCACATACGCGTCGCCCATGATGGCGAACTGCGCCAGATGCACGGCCTTGCATTCGGCGTTCGCGCCGACATCCAGCAG
>JAFBAJ010000729.1 GCA_019247865.1 Acidobacteriota bacterium | reverse complement strand
GGCTTTGGCCGCCGCTTCCGCGTGCATCATCTTAGGCACGCCGCTCGTCGCCGCCGGAATCACATTCTCTCCTGCGCTCGGACTCGTCGGCACGATAACCGTCGCGGTGGGCCTCTTGCTCCTCGGAGTGCTGGTCATCGGTTGGGTAGTGCCGCGTCTGGAATCGCTGGCGGGACGCATTCTGCTCACCATCTCTTCCGCCGCTTCAAGCTCCGCGATGGTGTTGGCCTGCGCTTACGCTTACAGCATCGTCGCACGGCGGCTCATCATCAGCATTCCGCAGATGGCCGTCACGCACGGCCTCGCCAACGCGTTCGGCTTCTCCCTCTGCGGACTGCTGGCGTGGGCTTTGGTCAAGCGTCGGGAACTTTCCTGATGTGAGCGGTGTCCAATCGCCTGAACGTTACCGTAAAGCGAGGGCGAGAAGGATGAGCAGAGACGGGGAAGAGCAGAGAGTCCAACCTTACATCAACGTCACACCGCTGATCGATGTGCTGCTGGTGTTGTTGATTATCTTTATGGTCGTGACGCCTTTGAAGCCGAGCCGCTTTGAGGCTTTGGTGCCGGATGAGCGGCGAGACGAGCCCGTGCCGGTGAAGCCGAATCCGCTGGCGCTCATCGTTGAGATCAGGACGGACGGCAGCCTCAAGCTCAATGGCCTTGAAGACATGGGCTCGATCAATGAAACGGGCAAGCTCAGCGCGGCGCTGGTCAAAGCTTTTGAGGAGCGCAGGGCGAATCATACCTACGCCGCAGAGCTGGCGACTCGAACCGACCTGCCCGAAGCGTTGCGCGTGCAGCGCACTGTCTTCATCAAAGCTCCGCGCGCCATTCGTTACGGCGAAGTCGCCAAAGTGATCGACGGCATCAAAGGCGCGGGCGCGTATCCCATCGGTTTGCAGATTGACGATCTGAACTGAGACATAAAACAGTAGGGGCAGGGACCAGCCCTGCCCGCTCTCACAAGAGATGCGGGCAGGGACCAGCCCTGCCTCTACAACTGTCTTTAAGGCCGGTAAGCTGAGACGAAGGTGTCTCCGTTCATGCCCCACGGCTGGACGTGGAGTGCGCCGGTCGTGCTGCGCCGCTCGTAGAGCGTGCCGTTCGAGGGACGCCAGACGGCGATGTCTGTCAGGTGGTCGCCGTCGTAGTCGGCCTGCGCGGCTCTGTCTCCGCTCGCGCCCCAGGGCTGAATCATGAGCGAGCCGTTCGAGATGAGCTGTGCGTACCAGGTGCCGTTCTGTTCGCGGAAGACGGAGATGTCCTGTAGGCCGTCGCCGTCGTAATCTCCGGCCAGCGCGGTGTCTGTGCCGAAACCGAATTGCTGTTGGCGCAGCGAGTTGGTGGAGCTTTGCAGGATAAACCAGTTGGCTGCTCCGGCCTCATTCCGCACGACGGCCATGTCGGCCTTGAAGTCTCCGTCGAAGTCTGCGGCCAGAGGTCTGTCGCCGCTCGCGCCCCACGCCTGCGCGCGGAAAGAGTTGTCGGAGCTTTGCAACAGATACCAGGTGCCGGTCGAGCCGCGAAAGACTGCGAGGTCGGTCCTGGCATCGCCGTCGTAATCTGCGGGCACGGGCACGTCCGTGCTGAGGCCGAACGGCTGCGCGCGGAAGGTCGCGTCAGAGCTTTGCAGGATAAACCAGGTTCCGGCGCTCGGACGATAGACAGCCACATCCGTATGTCCGTCGCCGTCGTAGTCGCCCGCGACGGGCAGGTCGCCAGCGGCTCCGAACTGCTCCGCGCGGAGCGCGTTGTTCGAGCTTTGAAGCGCATACCAGCCACCGCTCGACGGACGAAAGACGGCCGCGTCGGTTCGCCCGTCTCCGTCAAAGTCTGTCGTGACGGGCGCGACTGCTCGCTGCCGCTGCCAGGTCGGCGCGCGGTTCTCGCCCGGCGTGTTCGTCAGGCGCGAGAGCCCAGTGCCGTCTACGTTGACGGTAAAAATTTCGAGGTCTCCGTCGAGCGCGCTGGCGAAGGCGAGATGTGTGCTGTCGGGCGACCAGAAGCTCTCGCGGTCGATCACGCCGTTCTGCGTGACCCGCACGGAGTTCGTGCCGTCCGTGTTCATGACGTAGAGGTCGAAGCTCTGAAAGTCATCGCCCTCGCCGCGCTCGAAAGCCACCTTCGTGCCGTCCGGCGAACAGTTCGGCTCGCCGTCATCCTCGCCCGTGTTGGTCAGCCGGACGAGGTTGCTGCCGTCCGGGTTCATCGAGAAGATATGGAAAGTGCCGATGGCGTCGCGCTCGCTCTGAAAAAGGATTCGGCTTCCGTCCGACGACCAGACGGGATGGCTGTCATCCGCGACATGCGTCGCGAGCCGCGTCTGGTTGCTGCCGTCTATGTTCATCACCCAGATGTCATAGTTGCCCTCGAAGAGGCGCGCGAAGACGACCTTGCTGCCATCGCGCGAGATGGCCGGGTAGCGGTCGTCGGCGTTGACATCCGTCGTCAGGCTCGTCTGGTTCGTGCCGTCCGTGTTCATGATGAAGACCTGATGATTGAGCACGGTGTTGAGACGCGTGCTGGTAAAAATTATTTTGCGACTGTCGGGCGACCAGTTCGGGTCTTCATCATCCGCGTTGTTGTTGGTCAGACGCCGCTGGTTGTGCCCGCTGGAATCCATCACGTAGACCTCGAAATTTCCATCGCGGCTGCTTTGAAAAAGAATCTTAGTGTTCAGGCTGGTCGGCCGCTGTGCGCGCGCTGAAAGCATGCACGACAGCATCAGGACCGACGCGAACAGAGTGATGAGACAGTACCGACTAAGGGGACGCAGCATAGAGCTCTTCCTTCCTGCTTGACTGCAAGCGGTTAAATGGCGGGTTCCAAGTTGTGACAGGGGGACTGTCTCTTGACGGGCTGAGGCTAACAAAAAAAGGTTCGTGAAGCAATAAAAATTCAGAGGAGCTGTTTAAATCAGAGGAGCTGTTTAAAACAGCCACTCATCGAAGCTCCGTCAGGAGCGAGATGTTTATAGCCCATTGTGTCTCCCTCAATTGAGCTCCTTTAGGAGCGGAATATGTCGCTCCTGACGGAGCTTCAAATCGGGTGGCGGCTTACGGGCTATAAACATGACGCCGCTCCGCGGCTATAAACATGTCGCCGCTCTGCGGCTATTAATCATGCCGCCGCTCTGCGGCTATAAACATGTCGCCGCTCTGCGGCTATAAATATACCGCCGCTCTGCGGCTATTAATCATGACCGCTCCGCGGCTCTTCATGACGCCGCTCTGCGGCTATAAATATGCCGCCGCTCCGCGGCTTTTGCGGGCTATAAACATGTCGCCGCTCTGCGGCTTTTTGAACAGCTTCTAAAGCTCGATTCGTCTGAGCAGCTCTGCGAAGCGCGTGTCTTCGCGCAGGGGATCGAGCTTGGGGTCTACTTTGAGATGCAGGAGCCACTCGTCGCGCTCGTGGAAGGCTCGTTCGAGCCACGCGAAAGCTTCGTCGGCGTCGCCGAGCCCGGCGCAGATGACCGCTGTGTAGTAGGGCGTCACGTATCGTTGGCCGGATTGCGCGAGCAGCTCGTCGAGCACTGCTCGCGACTCATTCACACGGCCCGCGACGGCGTAGGCGTGTCCGACCATCGCCTTGACCTCCGGCAGCCCGCTGATATCTGCGGCCTGCCGCAGCTGCTCGATTGCCATGTCGTAAAGTCCCTGCTGCTCGTAGCACCAGCCGAGCAGGCAGAGCGCGCCGACGAACTGCGGGTCAATCAACAGAGTCCTGCGTGCCTGCTCGATGGCGCGTTCGTACTGCC
>JAFBAJ010000618.1 GCA_019247865.1 Acidobacteriota bacterium | reverse complement strand
CGGCGGCGGTCTTCATCTTTCGCCGGAGGATGCCGGAGGCCGAGCGGCCTTATCGCGCGTGGGGTTATCCGGTCGTGCCTGTGCTTTTTCTGCTGGCGACGGCGGGGCTGCTCGTCAGCACGCTGCGGACGACGCCCGTACAGGCGCTGATCGGACTCGGCCTCATCATTCTGGGATTGCCCGTGTACCTGTACTGGTCAAAACATAATCGCTTAAACTATCAGGAGAACCCGACCGACACGGAACAAGCCGACTAAACGCTCTATCCTAAAAGCAGGACTGCTGAAGGAGAGCTTGCTCATGACAGTCGAGCGGAGACATGCCGAGCGTGTGCGGATCAATATCGAAGTACAGCGGGAGGACGAGTGCATTTTTTTAAGGAGTAGACGGATGTTTTTTCCTCGGAGCTCGCTTTTCGGAGACTGCCTTTCGCGCTTCGGCGGCCTCAGCTTCGCAATAGCTATCAGCTTGTGTGTTTATGCTCTGCGCGTCGGCGCGGCCTGTCCGGTTCTCAGCTTTGCCCCGCCGTCAACTCTGAGCGACGCGGGCAACAGCCTCGCGCAGCTACGCAGCGGCGACTTTAATAATGACGGCAAGCTCGATCTGGTCACAGGCGATACGACCGGCGGCGGGCGGATACAGATTCTGCCGGGGAACGGCACCGGCGGTTTCGGCGCGCCGCTCAATTACACGCTGGGCGTGCGGCCGACCTTCGCCGAGACCGGAGACCTTAACCTGGACGGCAAGCTCGATCTGGTCGTGAGCTTGGAGAACTCGTCGCAGTTAGCGCTCCTGCTGGGCGACGGGATGGGCGGCTTCAGCGCGCGCATCAACTTCACGGGGAGCAACAGCACGGCCTATGGCGTCGCTATCGGAGACTTTAATACGGACGGCAAGCCGGACGTTGTCGTGGCCGATTACGATTTCGGCAGAGTGCGGCTGCTGCTCGGCGACGGCATGGGAGGCTTTGCCGCGCCGGTTGGCTTTGTGGCGGGCAACACGCCGTACGATGTGGTCGCGAGGGATTTCAATGGCGACGGCAAGCTCGATCTGGCCGTCACCAATTATGAGGGGCTGGCGGGCCACATCTTTCTCCTGTTCGGCGACGGGATGGGCGGATTTCCTGAGTCCGGCAGTGGGAGCGAGGTCGGGTCCAACCCGCGCCAGATCGTCGCCAAAGATTTGAACGGAGACGGGAAACTCGATCTGCTTGTGGTCGGCTCCAATATTTCAGTTCTCTTAGGCAATGGGATGGGCAATTTCTCAAGTGTAGATTTCGCCCCGACCGCAGGCGGTGTGAGGTCAGCCGACGTGGCGGATCTTAACGGCGACGGCAGAGTGGACATCGCCGTGGCCGCTTATAATTCGCGCACCGTGAGGGTTTTCAACGGCTCAGGCGCGGGCACCTTCGCGCAGACCATGGATTTTGCGGTCAATCAGAACCCGACCAGCATCCTCATCGCGGATTTGAACGCGGACGCCAACCCGGACCTTATCGTTCAGGGAGAAGCTCCGGCGAAGGTGCAAGTCCTGCTGCACACCTGCGTCGCGCCGACCCCGGATGATTTCGATGGCGACCACCGCTCAGACCTCTCTGTCGCGCGACCCGGCGCGACGAACTTTGACTGGTACGTGCTGCTCAGCTCCGGCAACTCCCTGCTGGGGCAGCAATGGGGCTTGACGACGGACAGGCTCGCGCCCGCCGATTACGACGGCGATGGGAAGACAGACTTTGCGATCTATCGTCCGAGCAATGGTCTCTTCTGGGTCATCAGAAGCAGCACCAGCACTTTCACCGCCGGCCGCGCCATCGACACGCCCAGCCCGCAGGACGTGCCTGTCTCGGCCGATTACAGCGGGGACGGCATCGCAGACTTCGCCGTCTGGAGATACACCGGCGGGACGCAGGGACAACTGCTCTATCGGTCGAGCTTCATTCCGAACGGAACCGTCGAATATTTCGTGAACGCCAACGCTGCCGATAAGCCGCTGGCCGGAAATTTCGACACCCTCGGCCGCAGCAGCTTGGCGCTCTTCAACACGAGCACGGGCGTCTGGAAAATCCTCACGCTCTCGACCTACAGCACGCGCACGGTGCAGTGGGGATTCGGCTCTGACATCCCCGCGCCCGGAGATTACGACGGCGACGGTAAATACGATGTCGCAGTCTTTCGTCCGAGCGTGGGCGGCTGGTACATTCTGCAAAGCAGCGACAATAGTTTCAGAGGCGTGCAGTTCGGCGCGAACGGCGACCGCCCGGCGCCTGCGGATTATGACGGCGACAGCAAATTCGACCTCGCCGTCTTCAGACCGACCGACGGCAACTGGTATATCCTCAACAGCAACGACAGCTCTTTCCGCGCAGACCACTTCGGCACGAACGGCGACCTGCCCATCCCGGCCGCATATCTGCCATAAACAATTATCCGCGAAAATCTGTGGCCTATTTCTTCTGCTTCATAAAATCGAGCACGGCGCGGTTGAACTCTTGCGGCTTTTCCATGTTGAGGTGGTGGCTGACGTTCCTGATGACGATCTTTTGCGCGCCTTTGATGTTGGTGTGGAGAGCGTCGGCGATGGCTTTAGTGCCGGGCACGTCCCTGTCGCCGATGATGATGAGCGTCGGCTGTTTAATCTCGCCAAGCCTGTCGACGGTCGGTGTCTTGGGCCACGTCCAGACGATGGGCGCGGGCGTCGGCCCCCACGTGCGATAATTGTCTGACAGCATCTCTCTCATCCGCTTTTGAAAGCTCGGATTGTTTCTGGCCGTCGCGAACAGCTCGTAATCGAGCCACATTCGGATGGCAGTCTCTTTTCCCTGCTCCTCCGCGGCCTTGTCAATCGCCAGCCGCCTGGGGTCGCGCGGATACTGAAAGCCGCGCAGCGCCGAGCCGGCCAGAATCAGCCGCTCGACCATCTCCGGATGCTCAAGCGTGAAATCCGTCGCCACCATCCCGCCGAGCGAGAGCCCGAGCACAGTCGCTCTCTCGACCTTCAAAAATTTCAAGAGCGCGTACAGGTCATCTACGTGCGAGAGCGGCCCCATCGAAAACTCCGAGCGCCCGAACCCGCGCAGGTCGTAGCGGATAACCCTGTAATGCTTGGCGAAGACTTTGAACTGGTCGTCCCACATACGGCTGTCCACCAGGCCGCCATGAATCAGCACGAGCGTTGGCCCACGCCCGCGCATCT
>JAFBAJ010000396.1 GCA_019247865.1 Acidobacteriota bacterium | reverse complement strand
GCTTTGGTCGCGTCGCCCAGGAGCAGGTCAACTTCCGTCGGGCGATAATAGCGCGGGTCGATCTCGACGTACTTCTGCCAGTCCAGTTCCAGGTAGCCGAAGGCCTCGTCCAGAAACTCTCTGACCGTGTGCGTCTCGCCGGTCGCGATCACGTAGTCGTCGGCTTCGTCGGCCTGCATCATCATCCACATCGCTTCGACGTAATCGCGCGCGTGTCCCCAGTCGCGTTTCGCGTCGAGGTTGCCCAGGTACAGCTTGTCCTGCAGGCCGAGCTTGATGCGTGTCGCGGCGCGCGTGATCTTGCGCGAGACGAAGGTCTCGCCGCGCCTCTCGGATTCGTGGTTGAAGAGGATGCCGTTGCAGGCGAAGAGGCCGTAGGCTTCGCGGTAATTGACTGTGATGTGATAGGCGTAGACCTTCGCGCAGCCGTAGGGCGAGCGCGGATGAAAGGGAGTCTTTTCGCTCTGCGGCGTCTCGGCCACTTCGCCGAACATCTCCGAAGAAGAGGCTTGATAAAATTTTGGCCGGATGCCCGTCTCGCGGATCGCTTCGAGCAGGCGCACTGTGCCGAGCCCCGTCACTTCGCCTGTGTACTCCGGCACGTCGAAGCTGACGCGGACGTGCGATTGCGCGCCGAGGTTGTAGATCTCGTGCGGCTCTGTCTGCCGCAGGATATTGTTGAGCGAGCTGGAGTCGTTCAGGTCGCCGTAGGTCAGGCGCAGGCGCGTGTCCGGCTCGTGCGGGTCCTGATACAGATGGTCTATTCGTTCGGTGTTGAAGGAAGAGGAGCGGCGGATGACGCCGTATACTTCATAGCCCTTTTCCAGTAGCAGCTCGGTCAGAAACGACCCGTCCTGTCCGGTGATGCCGGTGATCAAAGCGCGTTTAGTCATCGAAGAGAATTTTTCCTGAAAAGTAATTTTGATTAACTGCCGGAAGCAGGAAAAGATGATACCATACAACGCGCCGGGGCTGAGAGCATTTCAGGAGTCCAATATTTTCTGCTAACATGCGACTCGCTCGCTTGATTTTGGCAACGATAGTGTTGAAGTACGCACGGCGCGCGGCAGAGTGCGCCGGATCCTCTCAGGATTAATTCAATAAAACAGTCAAACGCTCCGGCTGTGGCCGTGCAATGAAAAGCGGTCTCGGGCGGGTTGACGTTCGCGCATCAGAATTGGAGTTTGGGCTGAGGGCTTGAAAGATGAAGAAGGTTTGCAGTCCGCAGGAAAAGAAGAGGCTGAGCTATCAAAAGGATCGTCGTAACACTTACGGCGAGCGCGGCAGCCATTCTCGTCATGCGATCGCTGCTCATAAAACCAGCGACCGGCGCGCGTATCGTCACCGCGCGAATCAAATCCTGAACGGCACAGAGGGCACTCAGGCAGAGCTGCTCGAAGAGATAGATATCGCCGTGAAATCCGTCGCCGCGAGCCACTGGCGCAAGTGCCCGGATCGACCGCTGGGCAAGTTCGTCGAGCACCAGCAACGGCGTCGCGTGGCGCTCGGCATCAACGTCACGGCGAAAAAGATTTTGAAATAGCTTGATGGAGAATATGGCAGCACCGAACAGTTTCCCTTATCGCAAGGTTGTCGTTACGGGCGGCGCGGGTTTTCTCGGCCGCGTCCTCGTCGGGAAGTTGAAGGATGAGGGGGTTGAAGTCTTCGTGCCGCGCAGCCAGGACTACAATCTGGTTGAAGGCGAGGGCGTGCAGCGCCTGCTCGACGACGCGCAGCCGGAGATGGTCATCCATCTCGCCGCAGTCGTCGGCGGCATCGGCCACAATCAGAAAAATCCCGGCCGCTTCTTCTACGAAAACCTGATGATGGGCACGCAGCTCATCGAGCAGTCGCGTCTGCGCGGGCTCAAAAAATTCGTCGCCATCGGGACGGTCTGCGCGTATCCGAAATTCACGCCGACGCCCTTCAAAGAGGACGACATCTGGAACGGTTATCCGGAAGAGACCAACGCGCCCTACGGCCTCGCCAAGAAGATGATGCTCGTGCAGGCGCAGAGCTATCGCGAGCAGTACGGCTTCAACGCCATCTACCTCTTGCCGGCGAACCTCTATGGGCCGGGCGATAATTTCGACCTCGAAACTTCGCACGTCATTCCGGCTCTGATCCGCAAATGCGTCGAGGCCAAACGCGCGGGGCAGTCTTACATCAATGCCTGGGGCACTGGAAAAGTTTCGCGCGAGTTCCTGTTCGTCGAAGACTGCGCCGAAGGCATCATGCGCGCCGCTCGCGCGTATGACGAGAGCCTGCCCGTCAACCTCGGCACGGGCAGCGAGATTCGCATCGGCGAGCTGGCCGAACTGATCGCGCGCCTCTCTGGTTTCGAGGGCGAGATCAGGTGGCAGTCCGACCGCCCGGACGGTCAGCCGCGCCGCCGCCTGGATGTCACGCGCGCACAGGAAAAATTCGGCTTTCAGGCGCAGACCTCTCTCGAAGAAGGTTTGCGGAAGACTATCGATTGGTACGAGAGTAATTATCGAGATTAAGATTGGCCGCAGAGACACAGAGGCACAGAGAGGTTTTAATTAAAGTTTGAAAGATTTTTTGTTTCCTCCGTGTCTCTGTGCCTCTGTGGCAGATTTAAAAAAGGTATGACGGAAAAGAAAAAGATTCCACTCGTGCATCGAGTCGAATATTTGAAGCAGGTGTGCAGTGGAAAAAAGGTGCTGCACCTCGGCTGCACCAACTGGCCCTTCACGGAAGAGGCTTTGAAGGATGACGCGTTGCTCCATCTGACGCTGCAAAAAGTGGCGGGCGAGTTGTGGGGGCTGGACGCGGATCGGAACGGGCTGGCGGCGCTGGAGAAGATGGGCGTCAGGAATGTTCATTACGCCGATCTCGAAAAGCTCGACGAGCTTGAGATAGACGAGCAGTTCGATGTCATCATCGCCGGCGAGATGATCGAGCATCTCTCGAACCCCGGCCTCTTCCTGCGCGGCATCAAGCGCTTCATGCGGCCGGACAGCACGCTGGTCATCACGACCATCAATGCTTACTGCGGTTTTCGTATCTTCTATTACGGCCTGCGCGGGCGCGGCGGCAGCGTCGAGCCGGTGCATCCGGATCACGTCTCGTACTATTCCTATTCGACGATCAATCATCTGCTCTCCCGCGAGAATCTCGTCGCCAAAAACTTTTTCTTTTACGACCTGGGGCCGGAGCATCGCCCGCACAATCGCTTCTTCCTCAACTGGATCAACGACGCGTGCATGCTCTTCGCGCCGCAGCTCGCCGACGGCCTGATCGTGGAAGCCGCGCTCTCGTAAAAAACCGAAATCGCCGATGAGCCAGAAGCCGATTCACGTAGAGATTACTGCGCCGGTGCACAACCGCCGCGAGATCACGCTGCAAGCCCTGCGCAGCCTCTCGCGGATCGACCGCACGGGCCTCTCCGTCCACATCATCATCGTGGACGACGGCTCGACTGACGGCACGGGCGAGGCCATCCGCGAACAGTTTCCCGAGGTCGAAGTCGTGCAGGGCGACGGCAATCTCTGGTACACGGCCGGGACGAATCGCGGCATCGAGGCGGCGCTGGAAAAAAATCCTGATTACGTGCTGGCGATCAACGATGATGCGGTCTTTGATGAAAAATTTTTAGTTCGTCTGGTCAACTGCGCCGAAACGCATACGCGCTCGGTCGTCGGCCCGCTGCTCCTGTTGTGGGACGAGCCGCACAAGGTCTTTCAGGTCGCGCCGAAATGGAGCGTGAGTTACGGCGGGTGGCAGCACTTGAACAAGCAGACGGTGTTTACGATGCCGCGCGAGGCGTGGGAGGTCGAAGCCATCGTTGGCAACTGCGTGCTCATTCCAGCCGAAGCTATCCGCCGCGTCGGGCTGATGGACGCGAAGAAATTTCCGCACTACGGCGACACGGACTACACAGTGCGTATGCGACGCGCCGGATGGCGGCTCATGATCGAGCCGCGCTCGCGTATCTTCTGCCAGCCCAACGCCCCGCTGCCGTCGCTCCGCCAGCAGTCCGTCAAAAATCTCCTGAACCGGCTCCTCTTTAACGAGCGCAGCGCGCACAGCCTGAAGCGGATCTGGATGCTGAACTGGGAGACTTCGCCTTCGCGCGCGAAGGGCCTGCTGGCTTCTGCGGTTTTTCTGACGCGGCTCGGTCTGAAAATGTTCGGACTGTCGGGGCGCTGGCCGAACGATTGGCCGGAAGAGCACCTGCTGCCGCGCGCGCAGGGAGAAGCGTCGCCGCCGCCGAGCGAAAGACAAATGACACGCTCCGCCGTACCGAATAAGAGATAATGGGCGATGGCAAGGGAAAGCAGGAAGTCTTATACATCTGGCCTTATCTGGAATGGGGCGGCGCGCAAATCTACTTTATCGGTTTGATGAAGCTGGCGCGCGAGCGTTACGACGTGCGCGCGCTGATGCCCGAAGGCTCCGCCGAAAGGCTTTTGGATTACATGCGCGCGCTGGATGTTCCCTGCGAGTTCTTTGAAGCACACGTTGATATGTCTCCGGCACGCTCGCTGAAGGAGAAGCTGCGTCGCCGCTGGCGTAAAGCGCAGACGGAGCTGGTCATCATTCGTTACCTCGGTTGGCGCAGGGCCGGTCGCGCGCTCCTGCATGTTGATTTCGGCCCGTGGTCGTCCT
>JAFBAJ010000482.1 GCA_019247865.1 Acidobacteriota bacterium | reverse complement strand
AAGGGCTCTGGCAAGCCGAACCGCGAAAAGATCGGCACCATCTCGCGCTCCAAGATCGAAGAGATCGCCAGGACCAAGATGCCGGATCTCAACACGACGAGTCTCGAATCGGCCATCAAGACCATCGAAGGCACGGCCCGCAACATGGGACTCACGATCGAATAATCCGGGATTTCAATCTGAAATCTCAACAGAGAGGGAGAAGCCGGTTTTTAGAATCGCTTCGCACGCACCTCAGAGGAAGTTTTAATGAGAAAACACGGCAAGAAGTTCCGTGCGGCTCAGGAGAAGATCGAGGCCGGACGGAAATACACGCTCGAAGAGGGCGTGGCGAAGGTCAAAGAGGTGGCCTTCGCCAAGTTTGACGAGACGGTCGAGCTGACGATGTGGCTCGGCGTCGACCCGCGCAAGGCAGACCAGCTCGTGCGCGGCACGGTCGTCCTCCCGCACGGTCTCGGCAGGTCGAAGACGGTGCTCGTCATCGCGCAGGGCGACAAGCTCAAAGAGGCCGAAGAGGCGGGCGCGGATTTCTTCGGCGGCGAGGAGATGGTGGACAGGATCAAGGGCGGCTGGCTCGACTTTGACGCCGTCATCGCCACTCCGGACATGATGCGCTCGGTCGGTCAGCTCGGAAAAGTCCTGGGGCCGCGCGGCCTCATGCCGAACCC
Organism: Acidobacteriota bacterium; assembly: GCA_019247865.1. Taxonomy (GTDB): domain Bacteria; phylum Acidobacteriota; class Blastocatellia; order Pyrinomonadales; family Pyrinomonadaceae; genus JACMLC01. The sequence goes on along the minus strand of JAFBAJ010000482.1, from coordinate 3,008 downwards.
CAAGACCGGCACTGTGACGCCCGATGTCAGAACCGCCGTCATGGAGACCAAGGCCGGTAAGGTCGAATATCGCGTCGACAAAACGGGAGTCATTCACGTCCCCGTCGGCAAAGTCTCGTTCGACCCTGACAAGATTCAGGAGAACGCGCGCGTCCTGATCGACGCGGTCGTCAAGGCCAAGCCGACCACCGCCAAAGGCAAGTACGTCAAGAAGGTCAATCTCGCGGCGACGATGAGCCCGGGCGTGCTCCTGGATGAAGCGGCCTACGTGAAATAAGAGAGTGAGGGAAGAGAGATGAAAACCAGAGCACAAAAACAGCAGGATTTGGAAGCCCTCACGGAGCAGTTTCAACGCGCCGCAGCAGCCATGCTCGTCGGCTTCCAGAAGATGACGGTCGCCAAAGATCAGGAGCTGCGCAACCAGCTCCGCGAAGCGGGCGTGACCTACGAAGTCGTCAAGAACACCCTGGCGCGCAAGGCCGCCACCGGCACTCCGTTCGAGCAGGCGGCGGAACATTTCAAGGGCGTCACCGCCGTCGCTTTGAGCGAGGGCGATCCGGTCAACCTCTCGAAGGCGATCTCCAAGTTCGCCAAGGCCAACCCGGATGTCTTCTCTTTCAAGGTCGGTATCGTCGAAGGCAAGGTGGTCGCCCTGGGCGACGTCGAAGCCATCGCCAGCCTGCCGTCGAAGGAAGAGCTGATCTCGAAGGTGATGTTCCTGATCAACTGTCAGGCGCAGCGCCTGGTGACGGTGATTTCGGCCGTCCCGCGCAACCTCGCCATCGTGGTCAAACAGATCGGCGAGCAGAAGGGCGGCGAAGAGGCCGCTTCGTAAGAATTTGAAATTCGAGCTCTCAAATTTGAGGGCTTATAGGTGTCAGCCGGACGCGGAAAACGAGCGGGGCGATTTGTCAGGTCGCCCTGAGAAGGCTCGGACGCTTTCAAAGCTTTGCGATGCAGCGAAGCTCAAAAAGTGTCCCGTGGGTTCTCCTGCTGCGAATTATCAACCGCAAACACTAGAACCCCTTAGAGGAGGATTGGAAAGTTATCATGGCAGCAACACGTGAAGATGTGATCGAGTATTTGAAGGGCATGACCCTCTTGGAAGCCTCGCAGCTCGTCAAGGAGCTGGAGGAGACGTTCGGCGTTTCGGCGGCGGCGGCAGCGGTGGCTGCGGCTCCGGCGGCCGGCGGTGGCGGCGAAGCGGCTGCTCCGGCGGAAGAGAAGACCGAGTTTGATGTCGTCTTGCAGGCCGCCGGCGGCAACAAGATCAACGTCATCAAGGTCGTCCGCGAAGTCACGGCGCTCGGCCTCAAGGAAGCCAAAGACCTCGTCGAGGCGGCTCCTAAGGCCGTCAAAGAGGGCGTCTCGAAGGAAGAGGCCGAGACGATTCGCCAGAAGCTTGCGGATGCAGGCGCGACCGTCGAAGTCAAATAAGTCTCAAGTCCCAAGTCCCAGGTCTCAAGTCAAAGACAAGTTCCTGACTTGAGACCTGGGACTTGAAGACCTGGGACTCGGATCGGGTGTTTACTTGACAGCTTGGCTGTTAGCCAGTAAGCTGGGGGAGTAGTGAGGCGCTGGCGTTACTCCCGGAAAATTTGACGAAGCATATATTAACCGCTTTTATCTCAAGCGGTCAGGGCAATGTGCGCTCTGGCCGCGCTTTGGCGTCTCTAAAATAAAAACGTCCTTAGGTCTTTGGCCTTTGGTCTTTGTTTGTGTCATGCGAATAGAACTTTTTACGACTGAAACTCTCACGCGCCGCAACACGAACAAAGACCAAAGGCCAAAGACCTAAATTCATTTGTAAGGAAAATTATGTCTGCAAATCCGCTTCAAATCGTAGCCAGTGGGACGGGCAAGCGCATGAGCCGCGCGCCCGAACGTCAGGATTTTTCCAAGATCGCGACGGCCGCGCGAATCCCGAACCTGATCGAGATTCAGCGCGAGTCCTACAATCGTTTCCTGCAGATGGATCTCTTGCCAGAAGAGCGCGAGAACACAGGTCTGCAAGCGGTCTTTCAATCGGTCTTCCCGATCTCGGATTTTCGCGGGACGGCGACGCTCGATTTCGTCGAGTTCCAGATCGGCAACTGGCAGTGCAAGTGCGGCCGGCTCGAGGGCCTCAACTACCTGCGCGGCAACTGTAAGAACTGCGGCTCGACCATCAAGGTCGACCCGCTCGTGCCCGGCGAAACGCTCTGCCACAAGTGCGGCACCTTTAACGCCGTCCGCCCGCAGCTCTGCGACAACTGCGGCGAGCCGGTCGGCCTCAAGCACAAGCACGACCAGCAGGAGTGCCAGGAGCGCGGCATGTCCTACTCGGTCCCGCTCAAGGTCAAAATCCGTCTCACGGTCTTCGATAAAGACCCGGAGACGGAGAGCCTTTCGATCCGCGACATCAAAGAGGAAGAGGTCTTCTTCGGCGAAATCCCGTTGATGACCGATAACGGCACCTTTATCATCAACGGCACGGAGCGCGTCATCGTCTCGCAGCTCCATCGCTCGCCCGGCGTCTTCTTCAAACGCGGCCTCCTGAACGTCGCCAAGGTCATCCCGTATCGCGGCTCGTGGGTCGAGTTCGAGTACGATCAGAAGAACCTGCTCTACGTCCGCGTCGGCAAACGCAAGTTTCTGGCGACCATCTTTCTGCGCGCTTTGGGCATCTGGCTCGACCCGCAGTTCGACGCGAGCCGCGGCGTCACGACCGATTCGCAGCTCGAAGAGTCCATCAAGAACGCTTCCTTCTCGGATGCGGACATCCTGAGCGCCTTTCACGTGGCCGACCAGCTCCGCGTCGAGCAGGGCCGCCTCTTTATCAGCGTCCCGGAGTCCGGCACGAGCAATCTGGTCGGGATGAAGGTGGATTTCGATGTCATGGGACGCGGCGCTGACCCGATTGTCCGCGCGGGCAAGAAGGTCACCAACACTGCGCTCGAATCCCTGCGCAAGGCCAACATCGGCGAGGTCGAGATCGACACCGCGCAGCTCGAAGGCGCGTTCGCACT
>JAFBAJ010000303.1 GCA_019247865.1 Acidobacteriota bacterium | reverse complement strand
AGTAACATCCGGCACAAGTTGTATCGCGCTCAACCGGAGCGGTGGCTCGAAACAATCGTTTGCAGCGACGTCACGCGAATCGACACGAGCCTCGATCCGCGTTTTGTTTACACGCAGCTTTTCGCCAATTCAGCTAACGAACGCAGCATCCTGGATATTCTCACCGTCAACAAATCGGGCCGGCTTGTGATCATCGAGCTGAAGTCTTCGGAGCACATTCATCTTCCGCTTCAAGCGGCGGAGTACTGGCTACGGATTCGGCAGCATTTGGAGCAGGGCGATTTTGCCAATTGCGGATATTTTCCTCAGATGGAACTTCAGAAAACTCCGCCGCTCGTATATTTGGTGGCGCCGGCGCTGCACTTTCATTCGACGACCGGGCTCCTTCAACGGCACTTGTCGCAGTGGATAGAAATGAAGTGCGTGGGACTGGCGGAAAGCTGGCGACGCAGGATCCGGGTCGTCATGCGCCAATAGCGTTCACAGCTATCACCACAGGCACGTCACGAACCTCTACGAAATTCGAGATATCCACACTTCCGGCCAATTCACCGAGAGTTCATAATAATGGCTCCGCCGATTGTCTTGTGGCGATGTACAATTTTGGCGTCCCAGGGGTCCTAAGAGGAAATCGTGAACTTCTCGGCAGCAATTCGTCACACAGGCAATGTTTCAATCGTTGATCTCAGCGGGCAGCTCACATCGTTCGCGAGCGGCGTCCTGCGCCAGACCATCGGCGACCTGATGGTTCAAGGCAACAAACAGATCGTGCTCAACGTCGGTAACTTGCTTTATCTCGACAGCTCCGGAGTCGGCGCGCTCGTGAACTGCTACATGAGCGTGATCAAGCAGGGCGGCGAAATGAAAGTGGTCGGGCTTACGCCGAAGGTCGAAGAGGTTTTGAAGATTACTCAGCTTTATCGAATCTTCCAGGAATTTCAGAACGAAGAGGAAGCACTTCAGAGTTTTCCCGCCGTGAAGAAGCAATCGGCAGGCGCGGCGTAGCCACCAGCGATCTGTATTTGTCCCTAGAACTTCCAGAAAAAAATCGGGCGTAAAAGGAGAGAAGCAGCTAAGGTTTTGGCCTTAACTGCTTCCCGGGGTGTGTCCTCGAAGTGATTAGTTACTATTATAGATGCATTCCCGCCGAAAAGGTTTCCTTTTTCTCACTAAAAATTTAGAAATCGCGAAATGAATTTCAGGGGGGAATACAAAAATATTACAAAGGACGCCACGACGTCGTAAAGCTAAAGTTTCGAGGAACTTTCGTGATGTCACAGCGGAAGAACGATCAGTAGAACAAATATTTGCGCCAGCGCTCGTCGCGATGGCCGATGAGGCGCATGAGCTGGCGAGACGTATGCAGCGTAAAGGGACGCGGGCGGCGTGCCAATTTGAAACCCGCTTCTTCGGGAGTGCGGTCGCCTTTGCTGTTATTACAGTTGTAGCAGCACGCCACGAGATTTTCCCACGATGACCGGCCGCCCCGCGATCGCGGCACGACATGGTCGAGTGTCAGTTCCGATCCGGGAAATACCCGGCCGCAGAACTGGCACGTATTCCGATCCCTCAACAAAATATTCTTTCGCGAGAGCGCACGGCTTTGCTGCGGAATATGCCGGTAGGCCAGCAGCCGAATAACGGACGGCACCCGATGGGCCTTCGCTGAGGAATGCACCTCAGAGCTGTGCAGCTCCTCCGCCTGGGCGACACCCTTGAGCATGAGCACCATGGCGCGGCGGACGGCGGTGACATTGATGGGTTCGTAGGTCGCGTTGAGGACCAAGACAGGCTCCTGCATCAGCGACGCGCGCCGCAACGGCGATGAATTGTGGATTCTACTTGCCGCAGGACCTTCTGAGCCGGACACAGCGTCTCCGGCTGCTTGGGGGGTTTGGCGCCCCCGGGAATCGATCGGTTGGAACCGTCGTGCGCTCATCGCGCTCCCTTAAGGCTACACTTAGTCGCCGATGCCAACCGGCGTCTCACGTCTTACAGCATATTTCTTACGGCTCGGGCGACTGTTAACCCAACTACAGACTTGGCTCCAGCTTCGAGTAGGGCCCCGGCGCACGCATCGAGCGTCGCGCCAGTCGTCATTACATCATCTACCAGTAAGACGCGTTTGTTGTCAACTTGGCTGCCCGGGCGTGTGGCAAAAGCGCCACGTACGATGCGCCAGCGTTCGTCGTTGGTCAGTATGTGCTTGTCAGGACGGGCTTTAGTGCGCATGAGGAGGATGGGCTTGAACGGGAGGCCCAGGCGCTTAGCGGCGGAGCGGGCAATAAGTTCGGCTTGGTTGAAGCCGCGCTCGCGTTCGCGGGTGCGGTGGAGGGGAACGGGGACGATGAGGTCGGCTTCGGCGGCAAGGCCGTCGCGCCGGGCGACTGAGGCGATTTGTTCGCCGAAGTAGGCGGCGAGTGGGTCGATGCGCTCAAATTTCAGGAGGACGATGGCGCGCACCAAGAGGCCGCGGTAGGCGGCGTAGCTGCGGGCGCGGTCGAAGCGGTAGCTTCGCTCGGTGCAATCGAGGCAGGTTGGGCCGTCACTTTGTTCGGAAGCTTCCTCTTTTAGCGTAGTCACTGGCAGAGCTGGTGAGCCGCAGATCGCGCAGACCCGCGCGGG
>JAFBAJ010000264.1 GCA_019247865.1 Acidobacteriota bacterium | reverse complement strand
GTGTGATCTGTTCAGGCATAAAAACAGGAGTCAGGAGTCAGAATTCAGGAGCCAGAATGAAAGACATGCTTTTCTTCTGGCTTCTGGATTCTGACTCCTGACTTCTTCCTTTCGTTATCCTTGCGCTGCGATCTGCTTGCCCTTCTCGACGGCCTCTTCGATAGTGCCGACCATGTAGAAGGCCTGTTCGGGCAGGTCGTCGTGTTTGCCGTCGATGATCTCGCGGAAGCCCTTGATGGTGTCTTCGAGCTTGACGTACTTGCCTTCGAGACCAGTGAACTGCGCGGCGACGTGGAACGGCTGCGAGAAGAATCGCTGAATCCTGCGCGCGCGCGCGACGACCAGACGATCTTCGTCCGAAAGCTCGTCGATGCCGAGAATGGCGATGATGTCCTGCAGGTCTTTGTAGCGTTGCAGGATGCGCTTCACGTCCTGCGCGGTGTTGTAGTGCTCATCGCCGACGATGTGCGGGTCGAGGATGCGCGAAGATGAAGCGAGCGGGTCGACCGCCGGATAGATGCCGAGCTCGACGATCTGGCGCGAGAGCGCCGTGACGGCGTCGAGGTGCGCGAAGGTCGTCGCCGGAGCGGGGTCTGTGTAATCGTCCGCCGGAACGTAGACGGCCTGGATCGAAGTGATCGAGCCGGTCTTGGTCGAAGTGATGCGCTCCTGCATCTCGCCCATCTCGGTTGCGAGGTTCGGCTGGTAACCCACGGCCGAAGGCATACGTCCGAGCAGCGCCGAAACCTCAGAGCCAGCCTGCGTGAAGCGGAAGATGTTGTCCACGAAGAGCAGCACGTCCAGGCCCTGATCGCGGAAATACTCTGCGACCGTGAGGCCCGAGAGAGCGACGCGCAGGCGCGCTCCCGGCGGCTCTGTCATCTGCCCGTAGATGAGCGCCACCTTCGACTTCTGAATAGCATCCTTGTCAACCTTCTCAAGGTCGAACTCGCCCGTCTCGTGCATGTGCTTGTTGAAGGCATCGCCGAACTGGATGACTTCGGACTCAACCATCTCACGCAGGAGGTCGTTGCCCTCGCGCGTGCGCTCGCCGACGCCCGCGAAGACCGAGAAGCCCGAGCGCGCTTTGGCGATGTTGTTGATGAGCTCCATCACGATGACGGTCTTGCCGACGCCCGCGCCGCCGAAGAGCCCGATCTTGCCGCCGCGCAGGAAGGGCTGGATGAGGTCTACGACCTTGATGCCCGTCTCGAACATCTCCAGCGTGGTCGACTGCTCGTCAAAGTCCGGCGCGTGGCGATGAATCGGATAGCGCGTCGTCGCCTGCACCGGCCCGAGGTTGTCCACAGGCTCGCCGATGACGTTCATCACGCGGCCCAGCGTGCCCTCGCCGACGGGGACGCTGATCGGGCCGCCCGTGTCGATCGCGCGCATGCCGCGCACCATGCCGTCGGTCGGCAGCATCGAGACGGCGCGCACGCGACCTTCGCCGAGGTGCTGCTGGACTTCGCAGACGACATCCACCGGCTCCGGCACATCGAACCCCTCGGACGTGATCCGCAGCGCCTGGTAGATCGGCGGCAGATAGTTCTCCTCAAACTCCACGTCCACGACCGGGCCGATGATCTGCACGACCCGACCCGAAACGCTGTTCCCCGCGCTCGTATTTCCGTTAGGCGTAGCCATACTTTGTCTTTAGACTCCTCTTGAAAATCGGCCTGTAAAGGCGAAAAAATCGGTGTGTGAAAAGCTGGACAAGATAACACACAGGCCGCGCCTGATGCAAAGCTGCGCTACAAAAGGTGGTGACCTGAATTCAACACTCTGCGCTTTCTCTGCGCGAACTCTGCGTCTCTGCGTTGAGTGTTTGGCAGCCTCATCTCAACGCAGAGACGCAGAGAAGTCGCTGAGAGACACAGAGAAAAACATTTTGGGACACGACTCTACAAAATTAGCCACAGAGGGCACAGAGGACACAGAGAATTTATAAAACTTCTTCTCTCTGTGTCCTCTGTGCCCTCTGTGGCTAAAAAAAAAGTATCAGGGAGCAGCGTTGCCAGGCACGTCGCCCGTCGTGCCGAAGCCGACGCCGCGCACAATGCCGTTCGTGCTCTGTCTGAGATACCAGGCTCCGTTGCGGAAGACGGCCACGTCGGCCTTCCCGTCGCTATCGTAGAAGCCGGGCACGGGCACGTCTCCCATTTGTCCCAACTGCACGCCGCCGTAATTGAGCGCCGGGTTCAGAGACGTGTACCAGAAGCCGGTCGAGGGGCGGAAGACCGCGAAGTTGGCTTTCCCGTCGCCGTCGTAATCCGCAGGCACTGGCATATCGGCGGAGACTCCGAACTGCTGCTCTCTGTATCCCTGTGCGCTTTGCAACAGATACCAGTAGGCGTTCGCCGGACGAAAGACTGCGATGTCCGTGCGGCCGTC
>JAFBAJ010000219.1 GCA_019247865.1 Acidobacteriota bacterium | reverse complement strand
AAAAAGGCAAAAGGGAGGTTTCAGCCTTCCTTTTGCCTTTTACCTTTTTACTTTTCTCTTGTTATCATCAGCCCTGGACTTTTAAGTTTAACGAACCACAGGAGAAACACATTGCGTAGCAAGAGATCATCTTCGCTGCTGGCTCTGGCCGCCATCGTGCTCGCGGCGCTCGCCTGCAATGCGAGCTTTACGACAGCCAACATCAGCGGCCTCAAGATCAGCAAAGAGAAGGGCGGCTCGGAAACTTCCACCTTCGGCGCGGGCGACACCGTTTACGTCGCGGCCGACATCGCCAACACCAGCGACAAGCACAAGGTCACAGCCAAACTGATGACGGACGACGGCAAGCCTGTGCCGGGCGCGGAGACGACCATTGACGTGCCGGGCGCGGCCACGGCCAACTTCACCTTCACGCCTCCGGGCAACTGGGAGGCGGGCAAGTACAAGGTCGAAGTGACGATGAAGGACGACAGCGGCAAACAGGTGGACCAGAAGAGCGGCAGCTTCACTGTCTCCGGCTGAGCGGCAGACGATCAGACCAGTGTCAACGTCAGTACCGCCTGCGGTGGCGGGCAGGGCTCAACGCTGAGTGCCCGCCCGCCACCGCAGGCGGTACTGACATAAAGCAACTTCGCGCGCTTGCCGCTTGCGCGTTTGATGGGCTACTGTACAGCTCATCAGTCAGAAATAATGTTTTGAATTGCGCACGCGGGAGGTCTTAAAAATTCGATGACTTCAGAACGCACTGGAAACTCAGCTCCGTTTGTCCCGGTCACGGACACGCCGCAGCTCGAAGAGCTCTTCCGGCTCTCAGAGAGCCAGCCCGTGATCCTCTTCAAGCACAGCACGACGTGCCCCATCAGCGCCGCCGCTTATCAGCAGATGCAGAATCTGGAGGACGATGTCTCGCTGATCGTCGTCCAGACGGCGCGCGCCGTCTCGCGCGAGGTCGAAGAGCGCACCGCCATCAGACACGAATCGCCGCAGGCCATCATCCTCCGCGACGGACGCGCCGTGTGGCACGCCTCGCACTGGAAAATCACCGCCGACGAGGTCGAGCGGGCCGTGCGCGAGCATGCTTCAAAGTAAGAGTTGAGCGAGATGAGTGACGCGATGGAGAGACGCGGGCCTGCCGTTGAGCCGCGCGAGATCATGCAGGAAGGCGAGGCTGCTCTGCGCATCACCTGGGCCGACGGGCGCATCTGTCTGTACGAGGCTCCGGCCCTGCGTCGCGCCTGCCCGTGTGCACAGTGCGTCAACGAGTGGACCGGGCAGCGCGTCCTGAAACCCGAAGCCGTCTCGGACGAGATTCAGATCGCAGACATCGCCATCGTCGGTCGCTACGCGCTTAACTTCGTCTGGAGCGACCGCCACGAGACGGGCATCTACAGCTTTCGCTATCTGCGCGAGTTGTGCGAGCAGCAGGAAGCTTCCGGCCGTGAAGAGTGACGAGACCATTCTGGTCGTCGAAGACGATGACGTGGCGCGCGAGCTGATGCGGCGCGCGCTGGAGCGGCGCGGCTACAGCGTCATCACCGCCGAAGACGGCATCCAGGGCTACGAAGCGGCCACGCGCGCCGAGCCGCGACTCATCATCACGGACATCAACATGCCGGGCGCGGACGGCGTCCATCTGGTGCGCCGCATCCGCGACACGCCCGCTCTCGCCCAAGTCCCGATCCTCGTGACCACAGGGTACGGCACAGGCAACGCAACCTTTTCGCTCGCGCAGGGCGCGACCGCCTACGAGCCCAAGCCGCTCGACCCGGAGAGCTTTCTGGCGACGGTCGCGCGGCTGCTTAAAGAATAAAATTAGCCACAGAGACACAGAGGCACAGAGATAAGACTATTTTATTTTCTCTGTGTGCTCTGTGCCCTCTGTGGCTAAATCTGATTATTAATTTGTGCACGTAAGATATGACGGAAGCAATCGGATGGGTCAGCTCTGTGATTTTGGTGCTGACCATCGGCAAGCAGGTTTACAAGCAGTGGCAGGAGGATTCGAGCGAAGGCGTCTCGAAATGGCTCTTCGTCGGACAGATCACCGCCTCGCTCGGCTTTACCATCTATAGCTGGCTGGTCAGGAACTGGGTCTTCGTCGTCACCAACTCGCTGATGCTCCTCAACGGCGTGCTCGGCCTGCTGATCGTGCTGCACCATCGCCGGCGCGCGAGATTGAGGAACGGATGAGATGAGCGATGAGAAGCATGATCGCGGCGGAGAGATAGAGCTCAGCGCTTTGAGGCCGCGCGGTTTGCCCCTCCTGAAGCCGCTCTACGGCTTGCCGCCTTATAAGTACACGAATGATGTCGTCCTGATGATCGCCTACGAGGCCGAGGAGGCGGCCATCCGCGAAGTCCTGCCGCGCGAGCTGGAGCCGCTCGCGGGCAACACCGTCGCGATGTGCTTCTTTCTCTGCCCGGACGTGACCGGAATGGGCGCGCACAACTTCACGATGCCGTGCATCCCTGTCCGCTACGGCGACTACACGGGGCAGTTCGTCCCCTATCTCTACACCAGCACGGATGCAAGCCTCGCCTGTTATCGAGAGATACAGGGCTGGCCCGCAGTGCTCGGCGAGACGTTGGTCACGGAAGAGGGCGGCCTCGTGCACGCACGCGTCGTGCGAGGCGGCTGCGAGGTCATGTCTGCTACGGCGCGCGTCGGCGGCGAAGCGATCACCACGCTCGATTTTCTGCCGATCATTCTCTACAAAGAGATTCCGAGCTTTGACGGGCAGGGCTGCGACGCGGCCTGCTTCATCACTTCCACCTCGCTCCTGACCAATCTCAACTTCAAAGCCGGGAGCGGAGAGCTAAGGTTTTCGGACGAATGCGACGAGCCCATCACGCGCCTCAAACCTCTGAAAATCACCGCCGCGCTTTACGGCACGCTCGATGACCTTTATCCTGAGACCGTGCGCATTTTGAAGGATTTGAAATAGGATGAGTTTCGAGAGCATCGTGCGGCGCATCTTTTTTAAGCGAGAGTCTTCGCGCCTGTCTGAAGCGAAGCGCACGCGGCTCACGAAGCTGGCGCTGACGCTTGAGGGCGCGGAACTCGAAGAGGCCGTGTCCGGGCTTGAACCGGCAGAGCTGACCGAGCTGGCGCGCGAGGTCTTGCGCGTGCGCGCCGTCGAGGCTCTGGAATTGTTACGCACCTGCGAGCCCTGCTATGCTTTGCTCTCGGGCGGCGGCTATGAGCCGGTCGCTTTGCTGGACGCTCTGCGCGAGAGCATCGGCAGGCGCGGCGCGCAGATGGATATAGATGTGAGCGGGCAGGGCGGCTCGCAGCGCGGGCAGGGCTACGGGACGGAGATTCGTTTCGGGCCGCGTGAGTTTTTGACCGGCACTTCGCTCGACGGCATGACCGTGCGCGAGAGCCAGTTGCAGGTCATCCTGCACGAGCTGGCGCACGCCGCCGGAGATGTCATTCCGCCGGACGGCGGCAACCCGGCCGAGAGCGTTCGCAACCAGCACCGCATCACACGCGCCTGTTTGCCGGAAGTATATGAAAGGATAGTGGTCAGTGGTCAGTGATCGGTGGTCAGTAGAAGAACGGTTTCAGCCTTTCCTACTGACTACTGGCTACTGGCTACTGCCCCCTCGTTAATCATGCACGAGCGAGATTTTTTTAACGAACAGCAGGAGACGAAGCGCGCGACGTACAGTTGCCCGTTCTGTCGGGAGCGGGCGGAGTATGAAGTGCGCTGGCTGACGCGGCGGAAGAAGAAGGAGCTGCCGCGCGGGGCCAACGAGCAGGATCGCGCGCGCTTCCAGAAGTCGCGCGACTACATGGTGCGCATCGACGACATGCTCGCCTGCAAGAACATGCGTTGCCGCAGGCGCTTCGAGATTCCCAATTCGCAATCGGTGGTCTTCATTTAAAAACTTCTGAGAAGGAGCACACGAGATGGACGAGCTGATCCAGAGAGTAACGGAACGCACAGGGCTGCCGGAGGACAAGGCGCGCGCGGCTGTGGACACGGTCGTCGGCTTTTTGAAAGAGAAGCTGCCCGCGCCGATTGCCGGCCATGTGGACAGCGCGCTCAACAGCGCTGGCGGCGCGGTCGCAGACAAAGCCGATGACATCATCGGCAGCATTGGCGGCATGTTCGGGAAATAAAGAATTTCACGCAAAGGCGCAAAGACGCAAAGAAAGCTTCATTGTCTTTCTTTGCGTCTTTGCGCCTTTGCGTGAAACTTTTTTACGGCTTGCGATAACCGTAGCGTTCGAGGAGCGCCTGCCCTTCGGCGCTCGTCACGAACTCGACGAAGCGGCGCGCGGCCTCCTGTTTCCCGGATTCTTTGACGACGGCGAGCGCCTGATTGATGGGCTGATGGAGCCGTTCGTCAACCTCTATCACGCGGCCTTTCCCATCGCGCACGAGCGCGAGCGGCAGAAAGGCCGCGTCGACATTTCCGGAGGTCGCATACTGCTTGACCTGC
>JAFBAJ010000166.1 GCA_019247865.1 Acidobacteriota bacterium | reverse complement strand
GACGAGTCCGTCGCTTACCTGCTCAGTCTGGGCCACGAGACGCTGGCGATGAAGCTCGGGCTGGAGAGCATCCGGCGGCTGCTCACGGCGCTGGGCGAGCCGCAGCGTGCGTCGATGTGGAAGGTGCAGGTGGCGGGCACGAACGGTAAAGGCTCGACCTCCGTCATGCTCGACGCCATCGCACGCCGGGCAAAAATCGACACCGCGCTTTACACTTCGCCGCATCTGATCAACCTCACCGAACGCCTGCGCTTCAATGGTCACGAGATCGACCGCGCACACTTCGGCCTGGTCGCCTCCAAAGTCCGTGACGAAGCGGAGAAGCTGGTCGCGTCGGGCGCGCTCCCGGCTCCGCCGACCTTCTTCGAGCAGTTGACGGCGATTTTTCTCTACACCTGCCCGGACGCATGGACAGAGCTGGCGATTCTGGAGACGGGGCTCGGCGGGCGGCTCGACGCGACGACCGCCGCCGAAGCGCAAGTCGTCGCCATCACACCCATCGCGCTCGACCATCAGGAATACCTGGGCGAGACGCTGGCGGAGATCGCGTTTGAGAAGGCCGCCATCATTCGTCCGGGCGTCGTCGCCGTCATCGCGCCGCAGCCGGCCGAAGCGCTGGAAGTAATTCTGAGGCGTTGCGCCGAATGCGGAGTCGAGCCGCGCCTGGTGAGCACAGACGAGATGGAGATCAACGGCGCGGCCGAGCGCGGCCGCCTGAGTGTGACATTCAGGACGGCGCAGGACGAATACGAGTGTGTACGGCTCGGCCTGCGCGGAAGGCATCAGGCCGTGAATGCTTCCGTCGCCGTCGCGCTGGCCGAAGAGTTGCGCGCGCGCGGCCTTCAAATCTCGCGTGAAGCGATCATTACCGGACTGGAGCGCGCGTGCCATCCCGGGCGTTTGGAGTGGCGCGAATTGCAGCCGCCGATGCTCTTCGACGGCGCACACAATCCGGCGGGCGCGCGTGCCCTGCGCGATTATCTGGATGAGTTCGTCAAAGCTCCTGTCACGCTTCTTTTCGGCGCGATGCGCGACAAGGATTTGGAAGTCATGGCCGAGACGCTTTTTCCGGCGGCGGAGCATTTGATTTTGACAGAGCTGCGGAACCCGCGCACGGCGACGAAAGAGACGCTGCGACAGCTTGCCTCTCATCACACGGACGCGAGCCGCTTAGCCGTGACTGATGATGTGGCGGAGGCTTTGCGAATAGCGGCCGAGCGCACAGGGCCGGGCGGTGTCGTCTGCGTGACCGGCTCGCTCTATCTCATTGGAGAGGCGCAGGAGTTGTTAAGGCATAAAGTGCATGAAAGCTATGCCATCTGAGAATGTTCCGGGGCGGCTGCGCAGTATTGACGCGCTGCGCGGGATCGCCGCGCTCGGCGTCGTGCTCTATCACACGGTCGGGCCGCATCCGGCCGCGCCGCAAACTTTCTCGGATTACATCCTGCTCCCGCTCAAATATCTCTTCGCACAAGGCTACGTCGGCGTCTTCCTCTTCTTCGTCATCTCAGGCTTCTGCATTCACCTGCAATGGGCGAAGGCGCGCGCCGAAGGCAAGGGGCACGTCATCAACTTCAAGTCGTTCTGGAAGCGACGCCTGCGCAGGCTCTATCCGCCGTACCTGATCGCGCTCGCGCTCTATCTGGGCCTGATGGCCTACTCGGTCGGGATCGATGTCACGCGCTTCTTCGTGTACGACACGGGAATGCACCTCCTGATGCTGCACAATCTGGACTGGCGCACGGCCTACAGCATCAACGGCGTGTTCTGGACGCTGGCTATCGAAGAGCAACTGTACCTGGCCTACTTCCTGCTCCTCTTTGTTCGCACGCGCTGGGGATGGACGAGCGCGCTGCTGCTCTGTGCGGCGGCGCGTGTCGGATGGTTCTTCCTGAGCCATTACGCGTATAGCTGGTACGGCATCGGCGTGCCCGTCCCCGAAGCCGCGGCCTCGCACTGGCTGACGTGGGCGCTCGGGGCGATCAGCGTCGAAGCCGCGCTCGGTTTGATAAAGCTGCCCGCGTGGTGTCGCAATCCCAAGCTCGGCTTTGCGACGCTCGCCGCTGCGGTCACGCTGAGCTACACGCTGCCGCTGCTCGAAGAGCACAAGGTGATCCATGACATCGGCTGGATGCTGATGCATCCGGTGTGGGGCGTCGGGTTCTTTATCCTCATCAACTACATCGTCAGGGCCGAGGCCGGGTGGCGCGAACGGCTGAGGACGCCGCAGCTCATTCGCTGGATGGCATATATCGGCGTCTTCTCGTATTCGCTCTATCTCACGCACCAGCTCGTCATCATGGTCTCGTGGCGATTCATCGTTCCCACGTGGCCGCCGCTCCTGAACGCGCTCCTCATCGTGACGCCCGCCTCAGTCCTCTTCGCGTGGGTCTTCTTCCGTTTCTGCGAGCGACCGTACATGAGGCCGCCCACCTCAGCAGCAGCCGCGAGCGTCCCGCTCAGGGAAGATAAAGCAACAGCCACGCAGGAAGCCGTCTCATTGCACGAGACAGCATCTTGAAGGAGATGAAAGCTGTGCGACAAACGATCAGAATCATACTGGGTTTACTGCTGCTGCTGAGCACAAACGCGTTTGCGCTCGCGCAGGTTTCGCCGACCGACGATCAGGTGGCAGAGGGCAACACCATCTCGTCAGCACGCGCAAAGCAGCTCATCGCCGCGCGCGCGCGCGAAACCATTCTGGCGCTCAAGAGACGCGACATGGCGCAGCTCGCAGGCATTGTGCATCCGACGAAGGGCGTGCGCTTTACGCCTTACAACTACATCGACGTGAAAGAGGATCTGGTCTTCCGGCGAGCGCAGGTCAAAGGACTGATGGCGAGCCGGAAGAGATACCTGTGGGGCTCGTACGACGGCTCCGGCGATCCGATTCGCCTGACTTTCAGAAAATATTACGAGCAGTTTGTCTATGACTGGGACTTCGCGAGCGATAAGGATGCGCGCTACAACGTCTCGGCCAGAACCAACACGAACTACGACAACGCGTACGAAGTCTATCCGAACTCCATCATCGTCGAGTACCTGAACCCCGGCACGGTCGAGAGCGGAATGGACTGGAGCGCGCTAAGGCTCGTCTTCGAGAAGCAAGGCGGGACGTGGTACTTAGTCGGCGTGCTGCACAACGAGTGGACAATTTAATCTCACGCAAAGGCGCAAAGACGCTAAGAAAAGCAAGCATCTCTTTCCTTTGCGTCTTTGCGCCTTTGCGTGAGACTGTCTTTAATCCACCTGATACGTCGCCACGCTCGTCGGCGTCTCGAAGCAGCGCACTTTGTAGACCTGCACGCGGTCGTCGCCGACGCGAGCCGAGACGCGTTCCAGAATATAACGCGCCAGATTCTCGGCCGATGGATTGAGCTCGACATCGAACGGCGGCAGCTCGTTGATGTTCCTGTGGTCTAAATAGAGCACGATCTCGTCCGCCGCGTCCTTCAACTCGCCGAAGTCCACCAGGAGGCCGATGTTGTCCAGCTCGCGCCCGCGAGCATAGATCTCGATCTTGTAGTTGTGCCCGTGCAGGTTCTCGCACTTCCCCTT
>JAFBAJ010000134.1 GCA_019247865.1 Acidobacteriota bacterium | reverse complement strand
CCTCCTGCGCGCCAACGTGCGCAGAGCCTCCGCGCCACGCAGAGACGATTGCCGGAGCCTCCGCCCGCACGCGCCCCGCTCTTCGCAGCCCCGTCGTCGATGCCAGCCCAACCGCCGCCCCTCGCCTCGCTCGTGATCGAATCCGCGCGCCGCGCCGAACGCACCGCCGCCGAATGGATCGAGCTCACGACCGGCCTCGAAATCAAAGTCCGCCGCAGCTTTCGCCCGCCCAGGACGGAGCAGGAGCGAGAGCGACTCCTCGCGCGCTTCTGGGCTGTGGTGTTGAAGAAAGAGGAGCCGGGAGACAAGAGCCGGAAGACGGAATAGGCAGCGCCTCAACGCAAGGGACGAATCATCACTTCAATGGCAGCGCGCGGCCTTCCGCATCTTTTAGTTTGAGTTTGAGCAGGCGCGCGATGGTCTGGGCGAGGTCGATCATCCGCACGTCTCCGAGCGAGCCGCGCCGACGGACGCCTGCGCCGGAGACGATGAGCGAAGCCTTGTAGTCAGGGCGCGTCGGCAGATAACCGTGCTGGCCGCGCTGCTCGCTCGGCGTGATAAAACCTCCCGTCAGATTTTTACCGAACGTGTATCCGGCCTCAGCATCTATCATCAAAGCCGCGCGCGGATTTCCGCCGAGCCGCTCGACTTCGCTCGCTTCGATCACGCGAAAGATGCCGCTCCCCTTTTTGCCCGCCAGCGGCTCAAAGATGGCTCGCACCTTTTTGAGCGTCTCCATGTCCTGAGGGTCGCGCAGGATGATCGAGCAGGAGCCGCTCGTCACGTATGGCATCGCACGCCAGTTGACGACCTCCATCTGGTAGACGCGATCCACGCGCTTCACTTCCCTCATCGAGATGAGGCCCGCCTGTACCATGAGCACGCCCGGATGCACCTGCTGTGTGATGGGCATGAAGCCGTGATCGCTGACGATGAAGACGGCCGTCTCGTTGAGCGTTCCGGCGCGCGCGGCTGCGTCGAGGATGCGCCCGACGTAACCGTCCACCTTCTCCAGCATGGCGAAGGCTTCGGGCGTGAAGGGGCCGTGAACGTGCTGGAAATGATCCAGGTCGAAGAGATGCACGAGCAGCAGGTCGGGCCGCTTTTCAGCGACGATATATTCGGCGAAGCGCGTGCGCAGGTCGTCCGTCTCGTCCGCGTTGGAGCGGTTGTAGAGCTGCGGGTCGCGCCGCTCCAGCTCTTCGACCAGACCCTCCGGGCGGTCATTGGCCTTGATGCGCGCAAGCGTTCCCATGAGGCCGCCGCCGTCGACACTTAGT
Source organism: Acidobacteriota bacterium (assembly GCA_019247865.1). Classification (GTDB taxonomy): domain Bacteria; phylum Acidobacteriota; class Blastocatellia; order Pyrinomonadales; family Pyrinomonadaceae; genus JACMLC01. The sequence goes on along the minus strand of JAFBAJ010000134.1, from coordinate 1,229 downwards.
ATTTCGGGAAAGTTGTAATCGCCCGCGCCGACAGACACAGGCCAGGAGACCATCGCGGTCTTGAGTCCCGAGCGCGCCGCAGCATCCCACAACGTATCCGTTTTGATGTCGCGCGCGTACCAGTTCCACTCTCCGGTCTTCTCTGTTCCGGGCGGCTCGAACAGCTCGTTGCCGAGGATGCCGTGCCGGAAAGGGAGCGCGCCCGTCACGATCGTCGTGTGCGCCGGATAGGTCACGGAAGGATAGATAGAAAAGACGCCGCGCGCCGCCGCGCCGGACGCCAGCAGACGCCGCAGCGTCGGAATCTTCAAGCCGTACTCGTCACGCCGGTTGAGGTATCGCGCGTCCAGGCCGTCGAGCGAGATGACGATGACGCGCTTGACATCTCTCTTCTGTCCTAAGCTACACGCGCAGGCCGCGAGGATCAGCACACAGGCAAGCAGGCAGGATTTGTATCTCATCATCGGAGGGGGAATGTAACTCAACCGGCGATTTCACGCAAAGGCTCGAAGGGAAGGCACAAGCTCTTCCTTGCGGCCTTTCGTCTTCCCTTCGCGCCTTCGCGTGAAACGGCCCTCCTGTTTCACCGCAGAGAATCGCGCAGAGGAAGCGCAGAGACTTGAGTGTCCTTCAAAAGCCTCCGCGATTCTCTGCGCAATCTCTGCGTCTCTGCGGTGAACTGCCTTGACCATCCGGCTTCCTCAGTTGACCGCGTACCATCCGGCCGCGGGCACATCGCCGCTCTGTCCGAAGGCTTCCGCACGGAGCGAGCCGTTGGAGCTGCGCAGGATGTACCAGGCTCCGTTGCGATAGACCGCGAGGTCTGCTTTGCCGTCGCCGTCGTAATCCGCAGGCACGGCTCTGTCCGTCTGGAGGCCGAACTGCTGCGCGCTGAACGAGCCGTCCGAGCTGTGCAGGACGTACCAGTTGCCCGCTCGAAAGACAGCCGCATCGCTCCGCCCGTCGCCATCGTAATCGCCCGCGACGAGCACATCGCCGCTCTGTCCGAAGGACTGCGTCCGCAGTTGCCCGTCAGAGCTGTTCAGCGAATACCACGTCCCGTTGCGAAAGACAGCGAAGTCCGTCCGCCCGTCGCCGTCGTAATCCGCCGGCACAGCTCTGTCAGTGGCGATGCCCCAGGACTGTGCACGCAGGGCTCCGTCCGTGCTGCCGAGCGCGTACCACTGGCCCTGTCGGAAGACGGCCGGATCGTTCTGGCCGTCGCCGTC
>JAFBAJ010000796.1 GCA_019247865.1 Acidobacteriota bacterium | reverse complement strand
GCGCGTTACCTCTACATCTGCGAAGACGGGCTCGTGCACTGGTGCTCGCAGCAGCGCGGCTATCCGGGCACGCCGCTTGAGGACTACACGATGCAGGACTTCGACCGCGAGTACCGGACGGAGAAGTGGTGCGCGCCGACCTGTACGCTGCAATGCGTGCATCAGGTCGGCATCCTCGACAACTGGCGCGACCCGCAGACCGGCACCGGCGACGAAAAGCCAGTGACGCAGATGCTCCGGGCCGAATAAGCTCTAAAAACAATTTCACGCAAAGGCGCAAAGACGCAAAGAAAAGCTTCATGCTCTTCCTTTGCGTCTTTGCGCCTTTGCGTGAAATTCTTTGTCTTATGCCTTGACTCTTGCGTTCAGCTCGCCGCCGATGGTGTAGAGGGTGACGGAGCTTGAGAGCCCGAGGCCGGACAAACGCCCTGCCATCATCACTACTGTTTCGCCCTGCTGCACAGCTCCGGCTTCGGACAGCGTGCGCTCGCCCGTGCGCAGCATGTCTTCGGTCGTCTCGCTCTTGGGATGCAGCAGCGACTGCACGCCCCAGATGAGCGAGAGCTCGTTCATCACTTCGCGCGTGTGCGTGAGCGCGATGATGCGTTGCGGCGGCCTGAGGGCCGAGAGCCTGCGCGCCATCAAGCCCGATTCGGTGAAGACGGCGATGGTTCTGGCGCTCATCTCTTCGGCGGCGAAGGCCGCGGCCTCGCAGAGCGCGATGCTGACCCGCCCCGATTGCTTGCCGACCCAGCGGCTCAAGGTCTCGTGCATGCTCTGCGGGCTGCCGCTCTCGGCGGATTCGATGATGCGCGCCATCGTCGCCACGGTCGGCACAGGATATTTGCCGGTCGCCGTTTCGCCCGACAGCATGACCGCATCGGAGCCGTCCCAGACGGCGTTCGCCACGTCCGAAGCCTCTGCGCGCGTCGGGCGCGGGTTCTCGATCATGGATTGCAGCATCTGCGTCGCGGTGATGACGAACTTGCCTGCCATGTTCGCCTTTTCGATGATCCGCTTTTGATAGACCGGCACCAGCTCGACGCTCGTCTCGACGCCGAGGTCGCCGCGCGCGACCATCACGCCGTCGGTCGCTTCGATGATCTCATCGAGCTTGTCAATCGCTTCGGCCTTCTCGATCTTGGCGACGAGCGGCTGGCGGCCTCCTGCGTTTTGAATGAGCGTCTTGGCTTCGACGCAATCTTCGGCCTGGCGCACGAACGAGAGCGCGATGTAGTCCGCGTTCTGGCGCACGGCCCATTGCAGGTCGCGCCGGTCTTTGTCGGTCAGAGAGGGAATCGGCAGTTTGATGCCCGGCAGGTTGATGCCCTTGCGCTCGTTCAGGAGCCCGCCGTTGATGACGCGGCAGATGACATCCGTCTCGGTCGTCCGCTCGGCGTGCAGCTCGATCGCGCCGTCATCCAGCAGGAGCCTTGCGCCCGGCTGCACGTCGCGCGCCATCCCTGCGTAGTTGGTCGAGACTTCGCGCGCGTCGCCCGCCACCGAACGCGTCGTGATGGTGAAGAGCGCGCCCTGCTCCAACTGCACGGGCTGGCCGCCCTTGAGGACGCCGGTTCTGATCTTAGGCCCGGAGAGGTCGACCAGCACCGCGAGCGGACGTTTCATCGTTTCGGCCGCCGCGCGCGCACGGCGAATCGTCTCCGCGTGCTCGTCCTGCGTCCCGTGCGACATGTTGATACGCACGCCGTTGACGCCCGCCGCCAACAGCGCCTCGATGACCACCGGCTCGCGCGAAGCAGGCCCCAGCGTCGCCAGAATCTTAGCTCTCCTCATCACACAACCCTTCTTTGATCTGATCGTTCAATCCTTTGCGAGCTTGAGTCTTTCTTTATTAGCGTCTTGGCGTGAAACGTTGATGGTTCACGCAAAGGCGCAAACAAAGAATGACTCAAGCTCGCAAATCTTGAAGAATGATTCTAACTCTTCTCTACTTGTAAACTCTACGCGCGCGGCGGTCGTAGCGGAAGAGCGGGCGGTGGCAGGAGGCGCAGGCGAGGAGCGCTTCGAGCTTGCGCAGGTAGGCGATGATGGTCGAGACCACAGTCGCGTGTGACCACGTGAGCGGCGAGACGGAGAGCGGCCTGCCGGTCAGCGGGTCCACCTGCTCGGCCAGCACGCCGGACGGCAGAGCGTGGCTGACAGTCCATTCCAGCAGCTCGACCGAGCGCTCCAGCTCTTCGAGCGTCTGTGCAGAGGCGATGCGATACTCGGCCAGCCACAGCGTGCAGATGAACCAGGGATTCCCGACAGCTTTGCTTTCATCATTCGTCACGCGCATGTAGCCGTCGCCCTCGTAACGCGCGAGGCCGCCGATCTCCGTCTGCGCCCACAGCCTCTCTTCGACCGCGCGCATCGTCCCGCGCACCATCAAGTCGTCCGGCGCGAAGGCTTTGAAGTAGAAGAGGCCGAAGAGGGAAGCGTCCACCGTCGCATCCACCTCGAACTTGCCGTCCGCGCGCGGCGAGATCGAGCGGGCGAACCGGCCCAGCTCTTCACGATAGAGCAGCCGCCGCATCGCCTCGCGCACTTCCGCCGCCGCCGCCTCGTAAACGGCCGCCTGCTCTGTGTCGCCGAAGAGCCGCGCGAACTTTCCGGCCGCCTGCAAACCTCCGAAGACCGCCGCACAGGTAAAAGTGTGTATCCCGCGCCGGTCTTCCCACAGGTTCCAGGAGGGCTGCGGCAGTCCCGTCCGCGGGTCGCGAAAGCGCGCCATGAAATCGGCCGCGCGTCTGACCAGCGAATGATAGAGCTCACGCGCGAACTCTATGTCGCGGAACTCGTCGTAGTGATTCCACAAGGCCCACACGACGAGCGCCGTTTCGTCCTCCTGAATCGGCATCAGCCGCTGCTTCGTCGCCACGTCCCACCACGCGTGCCAGCCGGAGGCGAGCGTGCCGTCCGGATTGTACTTCTGTAAAAAGTAGCCCTCGTCCGTGACGATGCGCCCGCAGAGATCGAAGAAGGAGCGCGTGATGTTCGAGTAGCCTGCGAGGTCGAGCCCGTAAGCCACCAGCGCTCCGTCGCGCGGCCAGAGGTAGCTGTAATGATCCGACGCGCGCAACGTCACATCCGAATCGTTCGCCGCGATAATCGCGCCGCCTTCATCAATCTGCGTCCGCACGATGAGCAGCGAGCGCTTGAAGAGCGCGATCACGTCCGAGCCCAGATTGCCGAAGTCCAGCTCGTTCTTGTTGACCCACGCGCGCCAGTAATCGCCCGTCCGCCGGAGCAGCTCGCCGGGATGCGTCCGGCGCACCATCGCATCGAGCGCAGCCACCTCGCCGTAAGATTTTCCGGCGGCGATCCAGTAGAACATCTCCGCCGCCGCGCCCGGTTCGATACGGAGACTGCGCCCGATGGTCGAATCCACAGAGCCCTCCGTGATGGCGTGCTCCGCCAGCCGCCCGTCCTCTGCGTCGCGCCAAGTGCCTTCGGCTCCCTGAAAATCTTTGCGCCCCGTCGCGAAGGTCTCGATCTCAATGTCCGTGTTGATGAGAAAATAGCGCGCGCCCTTGTAATGTATGAGCGCGAAAGTCTCCGGGTCGTAATAGGCCGTGTCGCCGACCTTCGATTCTGAGATATAGAAGTCCTGGTGAAAGAAGAGGCGCACTTCGCGGCTCACGTCGGCCAGGTTGCGGACGTTGAGGCGGCGCAGGAAGACGTTTGAATCCACGTCCACAGCATCGTTGCAGGTTATTTCGAGCCCGAGCCCTTCGTGCGTCAGGCGCACGTCCGTGACGAGCGTCTCCGGCAAATAACGCAGCTCGCGCCGCCAGCCCTCGTCGCTGATCCACGAGAACTCGCCTTCGATCCACACGCCGAAGCGGAACGGATGGCCTTCGGAATGATTCTCCTTGCCGACGTACGGGAAATAGATGTCGCGTATCCGGTACGACTCGTCGAACGTGACGAGCAGCGAGCCATTACCGACGGGAATATCACGGGGCATTGGTTGTTGTGACGAGTGCCGGACAGGAAAGCTTTACTTGCCGCCGGTCACTGCATTTTCAATCGTGCGGTCAAGCTCGGCGGAGACCTGCGGGTCGAAGCCGACGAAGTGCTTGATGAGCTTGCCCTGCCGGTCGAAGACGAGCGTCTGCGGAATATTGTCGTTGGTGCCGAGATAGAGATCGACCGTCGCCTGGTCCGGATAGCCGAGCGTGTATTGCACCTTGAACTGCTCGACGTAAGCGGCCACCTTAGGGCGGTCGTCCGGCCCGCCGACGTTGAGGCCGATGACCTTCAGACCCTGCGCGCCGTAACGCTTCTGCAACGAGACCAGATGCGGCGTCTCCTCCAGACAGGGCGGGCAATAGGTCGCCCAGAAGTCCAGCACGACGACCTGCCCCGCGTAATCCGCGAGCTGGCTGCGGCGACTGTCAAGCTGCGTCCAGCCGTACTGGCCGCCGCTTTTCGCTGTGTCGCGCGTCTCCGCATTGGCGGGCGGCATCGGCAGGTTCGTGCGCGGCTGCTTGCTCTCGGTGCCACTCGAAGCCTGCGTCTGCGCCGGGCCGCTCGGCGCGTTGCCGCAGCCGCTCGTCAACAAGAGCGCACAGGCCGAGAGGAGCACGAGCTTCCACTTATATTTGAGAAGAGGGAATTTCATCACCCGTACATTCTACACGAGGCTGGGCAGGGAATGTAAAAGCAGAATCTCGAATTCGGGCAGAGCCGTCAGTCCAGAAGTTCTATCGAGTCGCCTGGCGCGACCATTCCTTCGACCAGCACAGCGCCGTAAACTCCGGCATATGCCTCGTGCGCCTGCGCGACCTGGCGTAGAACTTCCGGTTGATGTGCGCCTGTGTCCGGGTCGAGCGAGATCATCTTGCAGCGCGGGTCGCGCTCCAGTATCGCAATCACCGCCCTCGGCCCGAGGCGCAGTTTGCGGCCGACCCATTCATCCTCCGCAAAGCTTTGATCGGAAGTAAGGTTCAGATAGATGTTGGCCCGAAAGCGTCGCAGATCGAGCGGAATTTCCATTTCCTCTTCGAGCTGCCTGACGGTTTGGAGGCTGATGATTGAGACCGGGCGGCAATCGGTCAGGGCGCGGTCCGAACGCACGAGCGTCAGGTGATTCTCGCCGCGCAGCCCTTCACCGAGCAGCTCTATCAACGACGGATCATCAATGGCGGCGACTGCGCCTGAAGGCGTGATGACATCCAGCAGCAGGTCATCCGGCTCGGCGTTGGCCGGAGTCACGCCGGGCGCAATGCTCATCGCTTCGCTTAAATTCGGCGGCTTCGCAGCCCTTTCAGGCGAGCGGAACCGTGGCTGGCAGAGCAGCATTTGCGGCTGCACATTCGCGTTGAGATAAGGAAAGCCTTTGCGCGCGCCTGAATTTCTGAAGGCGTAGCAGCGGTCGCCGTACACGCCTGAGAATCCCATGAAGGATTCGGTCAGCAGCTCGCCCCTCATGCTCTTGACCGGGTAGCGCCATAAGCTTTCGACGGTTCCGATGTGAGAGGGGAGATGGATTTCAGGGCTCATGCTCTTCGTCTGTGGGGAGCGGGTGGTCGCGCTCTGTGTGTTCGGAGGAATGGTCTATGGCGGTCGGGACGCGATACTCTTCGTCCGCCCACTTGCCGAAATCTATCAGTTGACAGCGTTCGGAGCAGAACGGACGATGAGGGTTGTCCTGCCACTTGGTCGGTTTTCCGCAGATCGGACAGTTCATCTGTTTACGCGGCTGAGAGCATCTCCGGGCGCTTGATTAAAATCTTGCGGTCGACAAAATCTATCGTCCCTTCACGGCGCATGACGTTGAGGCGGACGGTCACGCTCTCTCTGGTCGAGCCGACGATGGAGGCGATCTCGCGGTGCGGGAGCGGGAGGTCTATCAGCACGCCGCCCGTCTTCGAGACGCCGTACCGCTTCGAATATTCGAGCAGCAGTTTTTCGAGCCGCGCCGGAATCGCGTCGAGCGCAAAGTCCACCACGCGCCGTTCGGCACTGGACAGCCTTTGACCAATGAGCCGGAAGGTGTAATCATAAAGCTCACGGTGTTCGGCCATCCCCCCTTGAAATTCCTGCGCCGGGATTCGCAGCAGACGCGAGTTCTCATAAGCGATGGCGCAATACTCGCGCGAGTCCGCCGCATAGAGCGCCGATTCCCCGAAGATCGCGCCCGCTGGCAAAATATCTATCACGGCTTCACGCGCCGTGCCGTCTTCAATGCGACAGAGCTTAACCCGACCGCGCACGATCAGGTAGAGCGCATCGGCTGTCTCGCCACGCCGGTAGATAAAGCGGCGGCGGCGGAAGTCTACGGCGGTTGAGCTTGCAGCGAATCTTGCAATCAGCTCTGCGCTGAGCCCCACGCCGAAGTCGAGCTGGCGCAAGATGGCTGCGCGATCCTCCACGGAGAGGTCGCAGGCGCGTTTATGTATCATCGGAGTCGTCCTTCATTAGAGGAGAGGTTTTGAATAAATCGCTTTAAGTTTGCATCGGCTTGCCGTAACATTAAGTGGACACGGACATAGCTGAAGCAACATGCCAGAAAAAGATACGGAAAATGGTAAGGAAACCGCCCGGAGCGCGAGGTTATCGTCCTTCAATTACTGTTAACGGGTTTGTCTAGACGAGATGTGCTTAGATACAAAGCGCGAACAACAACTGAAGAACGTAACTCTAACATGAAGCCGGGGCGCGCGCAACAACTATCTAGTGCATTTTAGTACAATTTATAGCTATGGTCGGAAATTTTAACGTCCTCGTCGTAGACGATGACCCGGACAAACAGACGCTCCTCAAGTTCGCCCTGCAAACGGCGGGCTACGAAGTCCGCACGGCCGACGACGGCGAAGAGGGGCTGGCGG
>JAFBAJ010000786.1 GCA_019247865.1 Acidobacteriota bacterium | reverse complement strand
CCCTTGAAACGCTCCTGGACGGGCGCGTCCTTCAACTCGCTCCAGACCACTTCAGACATGCAAATCTTCTCCTCCAAAATCGTCTTGAAACATCCACAGGATTATCGAGCCCGGACCGGAAAAAGTCTTTAGGTTCACGTTCAATTATTCTTATGGATTATTATAGCCCGCCCTAAAGACCGCAAGGCATGGCTTGAGGCAAAATCCGTCCGTCAAAACTAAATTCCGTCACGAGGAGCACCCACAATGAATTTGGAGATTCCCATCCGGCAGTCGGCCCTGCTGGTCATTGACGTTCAGGATTCGTTCAAGGTCGGGCCGCGCTGGCAGCGTCGTAACAATCCGGAGTTCGAGCACAACATCGAGCTACTGATCGCGGGCTACCGTGCGGCGGGGCTGCCCGTCTACTTCTTCCTAGACAGCGATGACAGCGAACACTTCCGGCCGGACAGCCCTTACTTTAAGCTGATGGATTTTGTTCAGCCGCGAGAGAGCGAGCCGGTGCTGGTCAAGACTTCGCGCAATTGCTTCACGAGCACGAACCTTGACCAGCTCCTGCGCCTGCAGGACACGAGGCGCGTCATCGTGACGGGCATCAAGACGGAGCAGTGTTGCGAGACGACCGCACGCATCGCTTCAGACCTCGGATACGGCGTGGACTTCGTGACCGAAGCCACGCTCACTTTTCCGATCCCGCACACGGAGCTGTCGGAGGAGCTGTCAGCCGCAGAGGTCGTGCGACGCACGGAGTATGCGCTTCGTCAGCGCTTCGCGCGCATCGCAACGGTGGACGCGTTGCTCGCCGAACTGGAAGGACAGGAGCTGCGCTGATGAATGATGTCGAGCTGGTGGTGTTCGATCTCGCGGGAACGACCGTCAAGGCGGACAGTCAAGTTGCGGACGCCTTCGTGGCGGCGCTCGCAGAGCACGGCCTTGAAGCGACGGCGGAACAGTTGAGCGCCGTGCGCGGCTCCTCGAAACGGGAGGCCGTGCTGAGCTTCGTGCCGGACGGCCCGGAGCGCGAGAGAATCGGCGCGGCCGTCTACCTCTCCTTCCGAAGGCACCTCGCACACAGCTACAGAGTCGGAGGCGTCGAGGCGATTGACGGAGCCGAAGCCGTCTTTCGTTGGTTAAGAGAGCGTGGCGTGCGCGTCGCGCTGAACACAGGCTTTGACAGGGAGATCACAGACCTGCTCCTCACGGCCTTGAGTTGGAAGGAAGGGTTTGTGGACGCTTTGGTCTGCGGAGACGACGTGCGGCAGGGACGCCCCGCCCCGTATCTGATCTTCCGCGCGATGGAAGCCACGGGCGCGTGTAGCCCGCGCCGAGTGGTTAATGTCGGAGACACCACGCTCGATCTGGAGGCCGGAGACAACGCCTGCGTCGGTTGGAACGTGGGCGTGCTCACGGGCGCGCACGAGCGCGAGCGGCTCTCGCGTGCGCCGCACACGCACCTGCTCGAATCGGTCGCAGCGTTGCCGTCTCTTTTCTGAAAAGCTGTTTGAAAAGCCGCAGAGCGGCGAAATGCTTATAGCCAGAGGCCACCATTCATCGTTTAAGCTCCAATAGGAGCGGAATATGTCGCTCCTATCGGAGCTTCAAATCGGGCGGTGGCTGTAAACTATAAACATTCGGCTCCTAATGGAGCTAAGATCGGCGGCTCCTAACGGAGCTAAGACCGGCGGCTTTTTCAAACAGCTTCTGAATTTCATGATGAGCGCCGTAGATACTCTTCCTCATTATCTCTTACGGCGGTCAGGCGGCGTCGCTCGGCACCGCCGTTGAGTCTCGGCGCGAGGGCCGCCACGACCTGCTCTGAGATCGAGTCCTGCACGGCAAAGATGTCTGTCATCTGCTCGTCGAATCTGGCCGCCCACAACACCATGTCGTCGCTGACTCTGGAGAGCTGCACGGAGACTCTTAACTGCCCGCCCTCTCTTTGATAGAGCCCGTCGAGCAGCGCTTCGATACTCCGCTCACCGGCAGCCGCACGCGCCTCCTGCGTCGTGCCCGCCAGACGCAACGCGGCGGAGGTCGGCAGGACTTTGACTCCGCGCAATCTGCTGAGCCGCAACGTCAGCGCGTCGGCCAGACCCACGCCGAAGAACTTGTTGACCTCCTCTTCGCCGAGCGGCGTGAAGGGCAGCACCGCCAGCGAAGCGATGCTGCGATCATCGACGGGCGCGCAGGACGCCGCCACGTCCAACGCGCGCACGCGCGGGGCGAAGTAGTAGCCCGCGCCCGGCATCGTGACGATGAACCTGTGCTCGCCTTTGGCTTCGCCCAGAGCGCGCCGCAACAGAAAGATGCTCTGCGCCAGATTGCCCTCTTCGACGAAGACATCGGGCCAGACTTCAGAGATGATCTCGCCCTTCGTCAACATCCGTCCGCCGCCCCGCACGAGCACCAGCAGCGTCTCAAACGCTTTCGGCGTGAGCGGGATGACCGCTCCGCCGCGCGTCAGCAAACGCCGCCGCACGTCCAGGCGAAAGCCCTCGAACTCGTAAACCTCCTTCAGCGTTTCATTCAACGCCGGCTGCGCGAGCCTCATCATTTTTTTCACTCCTCGTTACTTGTCCAGAGCCTGCGCGAAGTCCGCGAGCAGGTCGCGCTCGTCTTCCGCGCCGACCGAGATGCGCACGAGGCCGTCGCCGATGCCGATGGCGCGACGCTGCTCCGGCGTGTGCTGGTGGCTCCACATCGCCGCGACCGGCGTGATGAGCGTCGTCAGTCCGCCGAGACTCACGGCGCACTCCGCCAGTCGCAGGGACTTGATAAAGCTCGCGACCGCCGCGAGGTCTCCTTTCAGCTCGACGCTCATCATCCCTGTGAAGCCGCTCATCTGCCTTCGTGCGAGCGCGTGCTGCGGATGCGATTCCAGTCCGGGATAGTTCACGCGCGCGACCTTAGGATGCTGTTCCAGAAACTGCGCGAGCGCGAGCGCGTTGCGGTTCTGGCGCTCGACGCGCAGGCCGAGCGTCTTGAGGCCGCGCTGCAAGAGCCACGCGTCGAACGGGCTCAGCACCGCGCCGGAGACGAGCGAGAATTCCCACGCGCGTTTGATGAAAGCTCTGTCGGCGACGACCGCGCCCGCCATCAGGTCATGATGGCCGCCCAGGTATTTGGTCGCGCTGTGGACGACCACGTCTATCCCGAACTCCAGCGGGCGCTGGTTGACGGGCGTGGCGAAGGTGTTGTCAATGATGGTCGTGATGCCGCGCTCACGCGCCAGCTCCGCGATGGCCTTTAAGTCCGTGAGGTGCAGGAGCGGGTTCGACGGCGACTCAAGATAGATGAGCTTTGTGTTCGGACGCAGCGCCGCCGCGAACTCCTCTGTCTGCGTCTGATCCACCAGCGTGCGCTCGATGCCCCAGCGCGGAAACAGGTCGCGGAAGAGCTTCGTCGTCGCCGCGTAGAGATTGTGCTGCGCGATGACGTGGTCGCCCTGCTCCACGAGCGACATCACCGCCGCATAGATCGACCCCATCCCGGAACTCGCAACCAGCGCGGCCTCGCCTCCTTCGAGCGCGGCGATGGTGGCCGCGACCT
>JAFBAJ010000752.1 GCA_019247865.1 Acidobacteriota bacterium | reverse complement strand
CCCTTGAACTCCCACTCGCGCCACGGCGCGACGACCTTGATGTCCGGCTCCAAAGCGTCATAGGTCAGCTCGAACCTGACCTGATCGTTGCCTTTGCCGGTCGCGCCGTGCGCCACCGCGTCCGCGCCTTCGAGCCGCGCGATCTCGATCTGCCTTTTCGCGATCACGGGTCGCGCCAGCGAAGTGCCGAGCAGGTACACGCCCTCGTACACGGCATTGGCCTTGACCGCCGTCCAGACGTAGTCGGTCACAAACTCCTGCCGCAGGTCTTCGACGTAGAGCTTCGACGCCCCGCCCGCCCGCGCCTTCGCATCGAGCCCGGACAGCTCTTCGCCCTGCCCCACGTTCGCGCAGTAGCAGATGACCTCACAGTCATAACGCTCCTTGAGCCAATGCAGCATGACGGACGTGTCGAGCCCGCCCGAATAAGCCAGAACTATTTTTTTGATCTTCTTTTCGGTCATTAGTTCTATTGAAAAATCTCCCAGATCTTCTTGATCGCGCTGCGCTGCATCCTGCGCTCGCTGACGGCGATAAAGATGGTATCGTCACCGGCGATAGTGCCGACGACTTCGGGCAGTGCCGCACGGTCGATCTCGACCGCCAGCGCGGAAGCCAGCCCCGGCTCGCATCTCGCGACGACGAGCGCGTCGCCCGCCGCGTCCAGACTCAACAGGCCGTGCGCCGACGCGCCCGACGGCGTCTGCGGCAGCGTGTAAGCCCCGCGCTGTTTGACGACCCCCAGCTCGATCAGGTCGCGCGAGACGCTCGATTGCGTCGCCACGATCCCCGCGCGCTCCAGGTGCGCCGTCAACTCCTCCTGCGTCCCAATCCGCCTGCCCCGGATCAGGCTCAATATTTTCTGCTGTCGCGTCTCTTTCAACATTCAACTTTTATGCAAATATTTTGCATAACTTTTGCATAGATGCATAAAGTAGCAGCTTGGATGCATAAAGTCAAAGAAGGTTTTTGACGTAACCAGGGGTTTGACGTTGACGTCTTAGAGAACGACCCTCCACATGTTAAGTTATGAAGACCGGCAACATTATCGTCAGGAGAGGCGGGCTTTGAAGCCCGCACAGCCATTTGCAAGGGAGAGAGCATGGAACGTAAAGCAGCAAGTGATTATCCGCAGGAGTTGTTAGACCTCTTTCACGAATACCAGCACGGCGACATCAACCGTCGAGCTTTCCTCGAAGGCGCGGCCCGGTTCGCGGTCGGCGGCCTGACCGTCGCGGCCATCTTCGAGGGCCTGCGGCCCAACTACGCCTGGGCGCAGCAGGTCGCGCCGGACGACAAGCGCCTCAAGGTGGGCTACGAAGTCGTCAAGTCCCCGGCCGGGAACGGCTCGATCAAAGGGTATCTGGCGCGCCCTGCGAAAAACGGCAAGCTGCCGGTGGTGCTCGTCATTCACGAGAACCGTGGGCTCAATCCGTATATCGAAGATGTCGCGCGACGGCTCGCGCTCGCAGACTTCATCGCCTACGCGCCCGACGGGCTGACCTCTGTCGGCGGCTATCCGGGCGATGACGAGAAAGGCGGCGAAGCCTTTCGCAAGGTGGACGGAAAGAAGATGACGGAAGACTTCGTCGCGGCGGCGAAATGGCTCAAAGCGCGTCCCGATTCGACGGGCAAGCTGGGCGCGGTGGGTTTCTGTTTCGGCGGCGGGATGGTGAATCAACTGGCCGTGCGGCTGGGCGCAGAGCTGAACGCCGGAGTCGCTTTCTACGGCCGCCAGCCGGGCGCGGACGATGTCCCTAAGATCAACGCGCCGCTCCTGCTGCATTACGCAGGCAACGATCAGGGCGTCAACGCCGGGATAGCGGCTTACGAGGCGGCGCTCAAGGCCAACAAGAAGGTGTATCAGCTTTGCATGTACGACGGCACACAGCACGGCTTCCATAATGACACGACGCCGCGTTATGACGAGACGGCGGCCAAGCTGGCGTGGGCGCGCACGCTCGAATTTTTCAACAAGTATTTGCGTAAAGGCTGAGGGCCTAAGGTCGTGAATGAGAGACAGGCGCGAAGAAGAGCCCGGGCGTTGCTTTTCTTCGCGCCTGTGCGTTTCGGCGTGACTAACGACACGGACAGATGAACGGGTAGTTCGTATCGTCGATGATGGGCTTGATGCCGAAGAAATCGTTGAGCACGGATTCGGCCGTGCAGTAGGCTCCTTCGACCCAGGCCTGATCGTTGGAGTAGGTCTCGCCGACGATGAAGATGTTGGCGTCCGCTCCTTCGATGAGCTGCGAGGGCTTGCGAATCTTCTGCTGCACATCGCAGATGTCGTAGTGTGCGGCGTAGGCGTGATAGCCCGCGTTGAAGGGCGGCAGAGACCAGTCCATATAGCTGGCTTCGAGCGGCGGGGGGACGGCCGTGTAGTCCGACTGCGGCCCGAAATGCACGGCTGCCAGTTGCTTGCGCAGCATCTTGACCATGCCCTCCGGCACTTTGCGCGGGCCTTCGAGGGGCTGGTAATTTTCCGAGATCGGGACTTTGCGGTCTGCGCCAGGCCCCAGCTCCA
>JAFBAJ010000739.1 GCA_019247865.1 Acidobacteriota bacterium | reverse complement strand
CGCGACATATCAGTAGCCCACGACGCAAGTCGTGGAACACGATTGTCCACACGATTGAGCCCCGGAGGGGCGACATAATCATTCCCAGATATAACGCTCATCGTATTCGATTCCATGTCGCTTCAGAAACGCGATGAGTTCCTCCTGAAAGCTAATCTTTCGATGATGCTCTTCTTGAGTGTCAATGTACTTGATGACATTCGGGATATTCGATTTGCTGACGCTAAATGCGCCGTAACCCGTTTGCCAGCCAAAAGATTTATGTCCCTTACGTTTCTCGCCAGCCCAGCGCGACGAATTGGCCTTGATAAATTTCATCGCCTCCGAGAGCGAAATCGTCGGCGGCAGGCTGATGAGCAAGTGCACGTGGTCGGCGGTGCCGTTGATCGAATAAGCCTTTCCTTTCAGTTCGCGAACCATGCCGCCCAGATAGGCGTGCAATTCAGGCTTTAACTCGTCATTGATGAGCGGCATGCGGTCTTTGGTGCTGAAGATAATGTGCGTCATCAAATTTGTGAAAGTGTGCGTCATTATGCCGTCCCTTCGGGACTCTATTTGTGCCGCGCGTTGTCCCACGTCTTACGACGTGGGCTACTGATATATCGTCCCTCCGGGACTGAAAACCGTCTCGTCCGTTGACCTGTTCTGTTTTCTCCTTAGCTCTTTTTATATCCTTACTTTTATTCCATATCACAAATGCCGATGATCGGTTGATGGAGCATGGTGATTTCGGCGGAGCGGCCCATGTGGCTGCGGGCCATGGCGATGGCTTCGGTCAGGTTGTCGGCGCGATCCCAGCCGAGCATGGCTGGGACGTGTGCGTTTTCGGCTCCGGCGGCGATGACTTTGCCGACGTGCCGGCGGCCGTTCTCGCCCCAGTACCACATGAAGAACGGGTGCGCGCCGTGATAGGCGTTGCCGCGCCGGTACATCTCGACGTAAGAGGGATTGTTGGCGAACTCTCGCTCGTACTTGTCGCGCAGGACATCCGCGTCGCGCGTCTCCGGCAGGAGGCGATTGAAAAACTCGATGTAGCTCGGATGGAAATTGTGGTCGAACTCGTCAAAGCACGGATGATGCAGAATCATCACGCCGCCCTTTTTGAGCAGCGGCTTGTTGCGATAGAAGTTGAAGTGATAGCCGAGCGCCATCACCTGCACGAGCAGCGGGTTCAGGACAGAATAGACATTGTACGGCGAGATGTCCGGGATGCCCGTGATCAGAATGTCGCACTGCCCCTTGATGGGAACCGCGTACTGGTCGAAATTCTTCTCCAGAATCTTTTTGTGCGTCGGCTCCGTGCGTCCTGCGTGACAGGCGATCATCTCGTACTGCGCGGGCACGGAGTGCAGGATCTTGCGGCGCGCGGCGCGCGGCAGGCGTCCCATCGTGAGGCGCATCGCCTCGTACTTCATCCGGTCAAAGGCAGAGAAATCGTCCTCGTTCTTCAGGAGGAAATCCATCTCGCCCTTGTACATGCGATTGTTGAGCGCCGTCTCGATATGGAAGACGTTCATGTGCTCGTCAACGAGTTTGCCGAGCCGCTCGACCTTATGGTTGAGCTGCGAGCGCGCCGGGTCCATGTAGCTGTCCGAGTCGCGTATGGTCTGCGGCTCGTGATGCGCGCGCAGGGATTCGTAGTCGCAGAGGCCGACGGCGACGGACTTGTGGCCGCCGTCCATCGGGACGAGGTTGATGTTGACGTAGATGACGAGGTCGCTTTCGGCGCAGCGACGGTTGATGC
The DNA here is from genome assembly GCA_019247865.1 of Acidobacteriota bacterium. Taxonomy (GTDB): domain Bacteria; phylum Acidobacteriota; class Blastocatellia; order Pyrinomonadales; family Pyrinomonadaceae; genus JACMLC01. Next base: position 2,828 of record JAFBAJ010000739.1, on the reverse strand, counting down.
GCAAGGGCTCTTTGTGGCGCGTCTCGCCGAGCACGACAAGGCCGTCTTCCCACTCGGCATCGTGATTATAATAACGATCCGGAAAATATTCGTCGAAGATGCTGGAGCCCACCATGCGCTTCATCTCCCACTCCGTCATCTTGCGGTGCAGGGAATTGGCGATGATGATGTGCACGTCGTCCACGCCGTGACCGGCGAGCATGTCCAGGACTATCTCCAGCACGCTCTGGCGTATGTCGGGCGTCGCCATCGGCGGCAGCGGCAGGCTGATGTCGTCCACTGCAATCGTCACGCGCATGCCCGGCTCAAGCTGCGCGAAGAGCGGGTCGCAGTCGTGCGGGTGATTGAGCGCATAACGAATCGCCGCCTCGCGATTGGGCAGGCCCTTGATCGGCGGATTCGGATAGATGACGCGCGTCCCGATGGGCAGGTCTTCCAGGATAAAATCCTCGCCCGACGGAATGATGCGCGGCGCGCTGTCGCGGTCGATGTAGATGACCGATTCGTGTGTTTTACGGCGTAGCTGTAGAGACATTTGTTATTTTCTTTATTTCAAATTCAAAACCGGCCAGTCGTGATGCAGGGCCGTCTGTTTCAATCTCATGTCCGGGTTGACCGCTGCCGGATGGCCGACGACGGAGAGCATGGGCAAGTCCGACATGCTGTCCGTGTAGGCATAAGAATCTGAAAGGCTGATGCCTTCGCGCTCGGCGAAGGTTCTGATCCATGAAGCTTTGGTCGCGGCGGCGAGCACGGGCGGCAGCAGGCGTCCGGTGGCGATGCCGTTGACGAACTCCAGATGATTCGCCACGTAGTCCGTGATGCCCAGGTGCTTCATCAACGGATTGACCGAAATATCGAGCGCGCCGGTGACGACCACCTGCCGCAGTCCGAGGCGACGAGACTTTTCGATGAGCTCGAACGCGCCGGGAAAGATCGCAGGCTTCAGCACTTCTTCAAACAACTGGTCGGCGAAGAAGCGCAGGCGGTCTTCGGACTCGCCCTTGTAGCGTTTGAAAAAGAGATCGTTGAAAACTTTGCGGCTGTAGGTGTCTGTCGCCGCGAAGAGCGGAATGGACAGGAGCGTGGACGCGCTCTTGGTCACAGTGCGAAGCAAGCCCTGCTGGTTCTTGGAGTAGAATCCGAGGGTATGCACAAGATTAGTGCTGACCAGAGTTCCCTCTAGGTCATAGAATGCAGCGGCTGCCACAATCATCCTCCAAATAACGTGCGCGCCAGATTTTTTCTCAGCTCGCACACGTGACGTTTACGGACATGAAAGCAGTCAAGAGAATATACATGATTCCGGCGCTTTTGGGTAAGCGGCCAGTGTAATATTATTGTCAGCACATTTTCGAGAGAGGTTTGAGAGTCACTAACAAAACTATGTCACATAACAACTTACCCCGGACGCTCAGGCTTTTCCTGCCGTGCCTCGCATTTCTCTTAGCTCTTCTTTCAGCCTGTAGTCGCCCGGCTCCTGAGACCTCCGCGGCTAATCCTCCCGCGCCGCCCACCGAAACAGTCTCGTCCGTCGAACTCATCAAGCAGGCCGATCAGCTCTATGTGCAGCGCGAAGAGCTGGCGCGCGTGCGCGAAGGCGTCTCGCTGCTCAGGCGCGCACGGATGGCCGAGGCGCAGAACTACGAAGCCTCCTGGCGGCTGGCGCGGCTCGACTACTATCTCGGCTCGCACACCACGGACGAGAAGGAGCGCGACGAGGCTTTTCGTGAAGGCGTCGAGGCGGGAGAGGACGCCGTGCGCTGGCAGGCAGGAAAGGCGGAGGGCCATTTCTGGCTCGGCGCGAATATGGGAGGGCGTGCCGAGTCCAGCTCTTTGAGCGGCCTCGCCGATGCCGAAGACATACGCAAAGAGATGGAGACCGTCATCAAGCTCAACGAAGGGTTTGAGGGCGGGGCGGCCTACATGGTGCTCGGACAGGTTAATCTGGAACTGCCGCGCCTGATGGGCGGCGACCCGCAGGAGGCCGTCAGGAATCTCGAAAAGGGCCTCACGTTCGGCGCTGACAACGCGCTGCTCAGGCTCCATCTGGCCGAAGCCTACCTGTCGACCGGACGCAGAGAGGATGCGCGCAAGCAGTTGAACACACTGCTCAGCATGAAGCCGAGACCGGACTATATCCCGGAACACAAGGATGCCGTGGCACAGGCGCGCAAACTGCTTGAGGAGAAGTTCAAGTAGCTTTCAGTCAGACGGCCACCCGGCCAAAAAAAATCGCGGGCGTGCCCGGATGAAATTTCACCATTGCCTTATTTCCAACTATTCATTAAAATCCACACATTCGTTGGGAGACTTCCGCTAAGCTTTACCTTCAAGGATTAGGTTGCATTACAGATCATTTTCTCCAAAGTGTCGCTCTGCGACATTTTGATATCCGTTCATTCAGTTTTGATCCTTAGTGTCTTGTGAATCTGTCAGCAGTGCTTTAATGCAATGCGCAGAAAGCACTGTTTCCCTCTTCTATTCTTAGGAGTTCTCAAGGAGATTACGATGCAACAAAGAAGAAACCCGGCAAATCCCTCGTCAACGGCTCGGCATTCCTCAACCCGGCTGCTCAAACATCCCTGGCAATGGCTCACGATTATGAGAGCCGTGCTGCTGCTTGGTCTGTTGGCCGGTGTGGCCCTGACCTTCACCCTGCGACCGTGGTCGAGAACGACGGCGCAGGAACAAAAAATTCCTCTGACCGAAGCCTCCAGCCTGGTGGATGCGCAAAGGGCCGGGATGGTTGAGCCACCCGTCGTCCCTACTCAAGTTAACCTGCCCGCGGAGCTCGCTCCCGAGGGCGGCTCCTGCTCGTGGGCGCA
>JAFBAJ010000662.1 GCA_019247865.1 Acidobacteriota bacterium | reverse complement strand
TCCTCAGCATCTTTCTCTCTTCGCTGATCCTGGCGCAAAGGCCGCAGGGGCCGCGACCGAGGCCCGACGGCCCGCCGCCCGACGGACGGACGGGCAGACCGGAAGGGCCGCCTGACGGGCCGCCCGACGGGCCGCCGCGTCCGCGTGGGGGTGATGCCAATCTCGATTTCGCCTCGGTGGAGATGCTCGGCGGCGGCCCGCAATCCGTCAAAGGCGTGCCGTACTCCGCCGAAGCCGTCATCGAAACTTCGCAGGTCCTGAGCAACGGCACACGCATCGCGCACAAATCGAATATGCTGGTGGCGCGCGACGGCGAAGGCCGCCTGCGGCGCGAAAGAAGGCTCGACGCCATCGGGCCCTTCACGCCGGCCGACGGCCCGCGCACGCTCATCATCATCGACGACCCGGTGCAGGGCTTCCATTACATCCTCGACGACCAGAACAAGGTCGCGCGCAAGATTCGCAATCCGCCTCCGCCGCCGCCGGACAAAGAGATGGAAGAGCGCGGAGAGTTCGCGGACGGGAAAGTCGAATCGCTGGGAACGAAGTCCATCGAAGGCATCGAAGCCGAAGGCACGCGCGCCACGATCACGATTCCGGCCGGACAGATCGGCAATGACCGCCCGATTGAGATCGTCTCCGAACGCTGGTTCTCGAACGCCTTACAGGTCGTCGTGATGAGCAAACACAGCGACCCGCGCATCGGCGACTCAGTCTATCGCCTGACCAATCTCAAACGCACCGAGCCGGACGCGTCGCTCTTCAAAGTCCCGTCCGACTACACCATCAAAGAAGGAAAGCCCGGCCCGCCGCCACGTCGCCCCGGCCCGCCCGGACAGGAACCAGACATGCCTCCCCCACCGCCGCCCGGCGAAGACCGCCCGTTCTAACCTGCCCCCAAAACGAAGGGAGCGCGAACATCATCGTTCGCGCTCCCCTTCGCTTTGCACAAAATTAAAGAGCAAGTGCAAAGGCATACTATGCATTGCACTTGCTCTTGATGCTGCTGAAGTTTTACGAGATTACAGGTTACCGTTGTGTGGCTTGCAAGTAATCAACGAGGATTGACTGATAACAAGCCCTCCAGACAAAGGACGATTTTCCGGTCTTGGAGGGGTTCTGATTATCCAACGCAAATTCGCCGACGATATTAGCAAGCTTCAATCCCCATTCGCCCTTCAAAATAGCGACGGGGTCTAAACCCTTGCCCCAAATGTAGCGCCCTGACTGTTCTGTAAGTAAGGCACGAAAAGCGCCAAGAATGGGGTAGGTAAAGCCATCTGGCACGCCATACATCGAGTCCTTCCCGATGTAATAGAGATGCTCTACTGGCTTACCGTTTGCACGATATGTAACTCCGGTCAATGCCCCAAACTTGCCACCAGAAACAGCGCCAGCTTGTCCACGAGCCTTATTATAAAGCGAGGGCAATTGCTCGCGTATGTGGTCATACAACGCAAGCATTTCCTTGGCTAGTGGATATATCTTTCGATACGACTGTGCATTGTTTTTGAGATGCCGGAGACACGCCGCCTTCGAATTGTAAGCAATAACCGGATGTGCGGAATCATTGAAGTTATCACGATCAAAGGCTGTCAGAATTGCAACAACCTCTCTCACATCAATCGGCTTCGGGTCACCCGCCGCATCAACCTCATATTCCTTGAAAGCAATCTGGTCAAAGTAACGGGCTCCCTTTAGAGCGCGCTTGAGCGCCTCGAACTCCCCGGCTAAGTTCATCAGGCTTTCATCACGTACTTGATTGGATGTATTGCGAGCGTCCACAACTTCCGTGATGCCGTCATGATTGAACCCTTCGAGGAATTCCACCCTAACATAGTGAGTTTCTGAGACTTTCCCTGTCTCCTCCATCACAATGTTGTAAGTATGACCTCCATCTAGGAGTCCATGAAGACGCGGATTTGTTAGATCAACTGTGACCGAAGAGCTTTTGTTATCAAACTCTACCTTGTCAACAGCAAGCACTAATCCGCGATTCATAAACACGAACAAGTCTGGCTTATCGTGGAAACTCTCCCTGATAGCTTTAGGCACAGAGCCGGTGAGCTTTGGGTCCCGAACATTTATTTTTCGCCAATCAGAAAGGTCTGGGAGATTGTTGGTTTCGACTATCGCGAAATAGTTACGACAGCCTTGCTTTTGGAAAGGTGTCTCCAAGTGTCGAAAGGAGACAACAGGAAATTTGATCCTGGTTGGTTTCATTATATTTTCTCCTTGGTAAGTGTCCTTAACCAAGCTTGCTGAGACTTTCATCTACAGCGAAGCAACGAGCTTCAGCAGCACCGTTGCGGAAATACTAATGATATAATCTAGCGAAAGTCAAGCTTGTTGAATGTATAGCCGCCTGTGAAGGTAAATTTTTGTGCAGAATCCTCCCTTGCACAAAAATTGACTCGAAAACCCTTATTGTTGTGTAAGGCCGCTCCCTTTGCTTTTATCAGGCTGGAAGAGAGATTCTTACCGGAATTTACTGCTGCCCGCGCCTGCGCTTTTGTTTCATTGTCGCCAGCAACCACAGCAGGCCGACGGCGACGAATGGAAAGAGATACAGGAGCAGCTCCCAGCGTCCCAGCCCCGGCGGAGTCACCTCAACGTCTGCGGCGGCCTCTCCCTGTCCGAGCGAGCTGAGAAGCACGACACGCACATGCCACATCTCCTGTGCATCGAAAGGAACTCCGACTGTGTACTGCGCTCGGTCGCGCGAGCCATCGCGTGCGGCCGCGTAACAGGCTTCACTGAGCCGACCGCTGAGAGGCCGCACGCACACTTGTACCTTCACCTCGTCCGGCAGGCTGCTTCCGTTCTGTGGAGCTGGCACGATAAAAAAAGTTCCGGTTCCGACATCCGGATCGGCCCAGACAGAGACCAGATACGAGTCTGCGCGCTGATCGACGAAGAGAGGAAAGGGCGGCCCCTGATGCGCCGCGACGCGAGAGAAGCAGGCCAGCGCCAGCCCCATCGCACACAACAGAACGCTGAGCCGGATGGTGCAATGTGTTGCCGGGAATGCCATGCGCTTCATCGAGCTATTCAAGCTTGTCCTTCAAATCTTATTGCATGAAGAACGTGCCGCGCATCTCCATCGGCTGAGATAAGAGCCAGATGGCGGACGCCCACAGCAGCGTACAGAGACTCGCCCATAAGATAAAGACTCTGCGTGCATGC
>JAFBAJ010000636.1 GCA_019247865.1 Acidobacteriota bacterium | reverse complement strand
GCCTTCAACTTCAATCAGGCGCAGCGGGCGCGGCTCGTGACCGGGCTGCTGGAGCAGTGCACGGTCATGGGAGGGGACAAGAGTGTTGGGCCGCCCCGCGAATTCCTGCTGGACCTGACCGTCGGCAAGCGCGTCGAGTGTCTGCTCAAGCTGGCGGCGGGACGCCGGGCGGGCTTTGAGTTCAAGCTGACCTGCGCCGACGAAGCTTGTGCGCGCGAGCTGGAGCTGGAGCTGACGCTGGATGAGCTCGCGGCGCTGCAAAGCGAGGCGGACGCGCAGGAGCGTCTGACGGTCGAGCTGGAAGAGCAGGCGAGCCTGACGCTGCGTAGACCTTCGGGCCGCGATCAACTCGCGTGGCTCGACACCGCCTATGCGGATGAAGACGAGGCCGCGCGCGAGATGATTCGCTCGCTCTCCTTTGAGCGCGAGCCGCGCGAGCTGACGCGCGAGTGGATCGAGGTCATCAACCGTGCGATGGATGATTTCGACCCGCTCGTCAATTTCAATTTCAGCGCCGAGTGCGGCGAGTGCGGCCACGTCTCGACGCTCTTTCTCGATTTGGAAGAGCTGGCTTTGAGAGAGCTGCGCGCGGCACAGGCGAACCTGCTCGCGACGGTTCACAGGCTGGCGACTCGTTACCACTGGAGCGAGCAGGAGATCTTCGCCGTCCCGCACTGGCGGCGCGCACATTACCTCGCGCTCATCGCCCGAGATGAAGAGAGATGAAGGGCTACTTTTTTCGACTGGCGCAGCACACAGGGCTGCGCCTCAAACCGCAAACCAACTCCGCACAGCAGGGCGGCGCGGCCGAGCCGCGCCCCGCGCGCGCCGCTGAATCACGCCACACTCCGCCGTCGCTTCATCTGGAAGAAACAGTCTTCGTCAACACGCCGCCCGCGGAAAACTCTGCGCACGCATCCCGGCCCGCACAGGACAGTCACGCTCCGCCTCTTAACAATCAGGCTGTCGAAACTTCTTCGCGCGAAAATAATTTTTCCGCTCATCAAGCTTCGCCGGCCCCTGACTCGTCTCGCGCCGCCTTTGAAGTACGAGAAGTCGAGGTCGCCCGGAAAGATCGGAGCGCTTCAGACGCTTCTCCCGCCGCGCGACTTGAGACGCAGGATGCGCGCGTGCTGATCGAGCCGCCCGCTTTGAAGCATGAACCGACAGTCCGCGAGCAGGAGCGCGTGCCTGAGCTGCCGAAAATTGAAGCGCGCGAGGCTGTTGCCGAGGGCACGGATGCCGTCTCTTCACGCTCTTCGCGTGAAGAGACTTCGGTCGAAGCGCGTGAGGCGCTCGTCCGAACGGAGCCGGAGCATTTCACGGAGACCGCCGCGCTGCTCGAATCGGGCGTGACGGACAGAGAGATTTTGCAGAAAGTTTTTTTCCGCGAGATACACGAATGGATCGCTGCTCCCACGGAAAGCGCGGCGGAACTGAGGCCGGAGCCGCCCGCGCGCGTGGAAAATTCGGAGCGCGTCTCGCTCATAGAAGCGGACGCGAACTTTGCGCAGCGGCGTCAGCGCGCCGCGGAGAAAGAGCGGCTGGAGCAGCACGACCTGTCGCTCTCTATCGGCAGCATCAGCATCGTCATCGAAGAGCCGCCGTCGCCGCCGCAGGTGGTTCAGCCGCCGCCGCGCGCCGAGAGCAGCCGCCCGCAGAGCACCGCGGAATTTTCCAGATTGTCCCGGCATTACATCAGATAGAGGTTTTGAGGAATGGCGCTCGCAGATTCAGCCAGAGCTATCGGAGCAGTGACCAGCGCGCTCGTCAAGCGCCTCGGCACGCGGACCGGCATCAATGTCACGGCCGGGCGACCCGAAACGGGCACGGGCAACGGTCAGCAGCTCAACCTTTTCCTCTACGAGACTTCGTACGATCCGTTCCTCAAGAATCATCCGCTCGACGAGGGACAGAAGCCGCCGCTCTGGCTGGTGCTCAAATATCTCATGACGCCGTTTGACGAGCTGGGTGACAGCGACACGCCGCAGGCGCACGAAACACTGGGCGCGGGATTGCACGCGCTGCATCAGCCCGACCTGCTTGAGGTGGATGTGCTCGACCCTGCGGACGCGCAGGCTTTGAGCGATAACCCGGAAGAGTTGCAGATAACTTTTGATGAAGCTCCGGTCGAACTGCTCTCGAAGCTGATGCAGGGGAGCGACGAGAGCTACCGTTTGTCGGCCGCTTTTCAGGTGCGCCCGGTGATGATCGCGAGCAGCGCGCCGCCCGCCTATTCGTTGCTCGTCGGCGTTGATTACACCGTTGCTCCGCCCGCTCCGTTCGGCGACGGAGCGGTGGTTGACGTGATCCCTTCGATGGGCGCGAGCATCGAGGAGATTTCTCCGACCGGCTTTGAGCTGGACGAAGAGGTCACCATCTACGGCACGGACCTGCATCTCTCCGGGCTCTCTGTGAAGCTCGGCGCGATGGAGCTGCCCGTGACCATGCAGCAGC
>JAFBAJ010000597.1 GCA_019247865.1 Acidobacteriota bacterium | reverse complement strand
CTCGTGTGCCGTCTTTGTCTCCGGTACGGAGCCCGCTGCGCGCTGCGATGAGCCAGGCACGCCAGGTTGACTCCTGCTCGCCGAAACGCTCGGCACGTTCGACTGCGATCAGCGCCTGCTTGAGCGCGCCCGCGTGATCGCCGCTCTCTTCCAACGCCGCGGCCAGCGCCAGCATGGCCTCCGAGATCAAATACTGTTCTCCCTCCTGCTGTGCGTCCTTGAGAGCGTCTTCACAGGTGCGGCGGCCGGCCGCCTTGTCTCCCGCGAAAGTCTGCGCCAGTCCGAGCGTGATCTTCGCGGCCACCGTGGCGTCCGGGAGCGAAGAGCCGGCCTGCGCGAGGGCGTTCCGGCTGCGCGTGATGGCCTCCGGGAAATGGCCCTGGCTGAGCTCGATCTGCGCGCGTCTCAGCTCGACCTCGGCGAGCACGGCCTTGATCTGTTTGTCGGGCACGTTCGCGTTCGCTTCAGCTTCACTCAGCGCTGCTTCCGCTTCGTCGTAACGACCGAGCCGCCACAAGACATTGCCCTGATTCAAACGATTATAAGCGATGCTGCGCTTATCGCCCAGAGATTTAAAAATCGTAGCCGCCGCGTCGTACTTCTGCTGCGCCTCCGGATACCGTTGCTGGCTCGCGAGCGCGGTCGCAATGTCGCCCTGCGCGTTGCCGATGGCCTTCTTCTCGCCCGTCTCCTGCGCCAACTGGAGCTTCTGTTGATACGCATCGGAGGCCGCCTGATACTCGCCACGGTAACGATGCCCGCGCCCGACGTAGGTCAGGCACTGAGAGATCTGCTTGCGGTAATTGCCCTGACGGAAGAACTCCAGCGCCTGCTCGACCAGGGGCAGGCCCTCGTCTGTGCGAAAGAGCTGCATCAGCGCGCCCCCCAGATTGAGCCTGCTCAAAGCTTCTAGCCGCCGCGCCTTGTTGCGCTGGGCCAGCTCCAGCGCGCGCCGGAAAATCTTTTCGGCCGGTTCATATTCGCTCTTGAGGTTGAAGGCGTTGCCGATATCGATCAGCGCGTTCGCCGCCAGATTGTTGAGTCCCTTCTGCTCCGCGAAATTCAGCGCCTCGTTGGCATGGTCGATGGCCTTCGCGGGCTCTCCCTCGTTGTACGAGAGGCGGCTCAGCTGCAGGAGGACGTTGATGCGCTGCGATTCGTTGCCGGTCATGGTCGACAGGTTCAGCGCCTGATCCAAAGCCAGATGAGCATCGGCGTACTGGCCCTGATTGGTGAAGAGGACGCCGCGCCAGTAGAGCACCTCCGTGCGGCCCTCTATATTGCTGAGGTCTTCATAGAGTTCAGCCGCGCGGTTGAGCGTCGAGGTCGCGCTCTGTGCTTCGCCTTTCCGGATGTAGACGATGGAGGCGCGCAGAAAACCGGTCGCGTAATGCGAATCGAGCGTGGTCGCTTTGCCGTAACTGCTGATCGCTTTATCAACCTCGTCGTTCCGCTCGTAGGCGCGCCCGAGGTCGACGTAGACATCCGCTTTGTCCGGCGTCTGCTCGGCGATGTGATTATAGATCTCGGCGGCCTTCGCAAAATCGTTGGCGACGACGGCGTTGATCGCGTCCAGATAAAGCTGTTCGAGCTCGGTCAGCGTCGAGCGGTTGGGGACGAGCGTGTTGACGCGCAGCAGCTCGTCCTTCGCTTTGTCGGCATAGTCGAGCTCGTTATAGGCTTCGGCGAGGCGCGCGTGCGCGAGCGCGAACTTGTCGTCGAGGCTGGTCGCCTTTTCCAGCGACTTGCTCGCCTGATAGTAAGCCCCGCCGCGCAGGAAGTTCGTCCCCGTCTCGTAATACCGCTGGGCATCGTCGGAAGCGGGTTTGTACGGCCTCGGCTTTTTCCACCAGTAGAGGGCGGAAGCGATGAGCGCGATGGCGAGCACCGCCGCCACGAGTGTGAAGAGCGAGATGCGCGGTTTGCGCAGCGAGGCCGAGATGGTGGTCAGCGCGCTGGTGCGATGTCCCGCGCCGCGCGGCAGCGCGAGACGCTCGATGCGCTGGCCGTTGGTGCTCATCACGGAGCGCGCGGCGGCCAGGTCCGTGCCCATCTCTTCGGCGGTCTGGTATCGCTCCTGCGGCTTCTTGGCGAGCGCCTTGAGCGTGATGCGGTCGAGCTCCGCAGTCACCTGCGGGTTCACGTCCGAGGGCGGCGGCGGGTCTATGTGGAGCACCTGCGCGCCGATCTCGATGACGCTGCTGCCGGAAAAAGCGGGCTTGCCGGAGATGCTTTCGTAGAGCAGCGCGCCGAGCGCGAAGAGGTCGCTGCGCCCGTCAACCTGCGCGCCCGTCGCCTGTTCCGGCGACAGATAGAGTGGCGTCCCGACGACCACGCCGTCGCGCGTGTGCGTCGCCAGGAGCGTGCGCGCGTTCGGGTCCGTCTCGTCATGATCCTCTTCGACGATGCGCTTCGCCAGACCGAAGTCGAGCACCTTGACCTGACCACGGTCGGTGATGATGACGTTGGAAGGCTTGATGTCACGATGAACGATGCCCTGCTGGTGTGCTTCGGAGAGGGCCGCGGCCACGCACTCGATGATCTCGACCGCGCGCCAGAGCGTGAGCGCGCTCGCGTCCAGCAACTCGCCGAGGGTTTCTCCCTTCACCAGCTCCATCACGAGGAAGGGCTTGCCGTCCTCCGTCTCGCCGTAATCGTAGACGGTGGCGATGTATGGATGTGAGAGCGAAGAGATGGCGCGCGCCTCGCGCAGGAAGCGGGCGCGGTAATGGTGGTCGCTCGACGCGGCGTTGAGAAACTTGATCGCCACGCGGCGGCCGAGATGGCTGTCCTCGGCGGCGTAGACCGTCCCCATTCCGCCCTCGCCGAGCTTGCTCAAAATACGGTAATGGGAGACGGTTTGTCCGATCATCGCGAGAGGCTCGCAAAAGGATTTGCGCCCGCCCATTCTGCGACAATTCCGGCAGTTTTCCAAGAGCAAACCCAACAAAAGAGTTTCGGTCGTTGGTTTTGGGTCGCGGCACCTCGGTAGTGGGTCAGTTTCAAAAACAATTTCACGCCAAGGCGCTGGTGACGCAAAGAAAGCAACTAAGTCTTCCTTTGCGTCACCAGCGCCTTGGCGCGAGATTCTTTTGTTTGAGTTTTCA
>JAFBAJ010000546.1 GCA_019247865.1 Acidobacteriota bacterium | reverse complement strand
TACTTCCAGAGTGCGCGGTCTATCTTCTGACCAAAGAGATGAAAGTACGGGCGGCTGATACTGAGCGCGGCGAAATCGTCGTCGGTCTCGAAACGCTGGTCCGCCCCGGCCGAGTTGATCTCCATCACATCATCCTCGTCATGCCAGCCGAAGCTGACGCGATAGGGCGTGCCCCACGGGTCGCGCATCTCACGGAAGTTGATGCCCGCCTCAGACAGATAACGCAGCAGCGCCTCTTCGTTCAGCGGATACTCGGACTTCCGCGCGTACCGCCCCGCGAGCGCCATGTTGAGCGGCCCTAACTGCCGCGCGAACCAGCTCTCGTACATCGCCTGCTGCTGCGTGGAGCTATAGCCGTCGCTGCGGAAGACCGACGGATAATATTGCTGCGCGTGCGCCAGCAGAATCTCGGCCACGATGTCGAGCCCCGCCGGCAGCGTGCGCGCAGGGTCTGCGTGCATGAAGTCTTCGAGCCGCAGACCGGCCACGCCGTTCCCGCCGTCCAGATAAAAGCCGTAAGAACGGTGCGCGCCGAACTCGCTGTCGGTGCGCGAGCGCTCTTCGACCGCGCGGTCAAAGACGACGACGCCGAGCGCGCTTTCGACCGGGCGGCCGTCCGGCGTGGTGACGCGCACGGACGCGCTCGCCTCTTCGCCCGGACGATAGGTCTTGCGATCCGTCCGCACGTCCAGCTTGAGCTCATCCTCGTGATTCGGGTAGAGCACTGTGCGCGTCCCTAGATCGGAGGGGCGGAGATAACCGTCACCCTCCTCCGAATAAGCGATGATCGAGACGCGGCCTTTGAAATGATCGTCGTAAGGAAGATTAAAGAGGGCGCGGCCGTTGACCAGCCTGACCAGCTCCGAGCGGATGACGCGCCACTCGCGCACGACCTGCACGATGACTCTGGCGTCCGGCCGGCTCGCGGTGATGACGGCTTGCAGCGGCTCGCCCGCGCGATACAGCACCTTGTCGGTCTGGACGCGTATCACCGGACGGCTCGTCTCCTCGAACTCTTCCGTCCAGCTCCCGCTCCGCCCACGGTTGTCGCGCGCGGTCAGATGGAGCGAGACATCGCGCCCGTCTTCATTCACGCCTTGCAGCATCAGGTTGCTGACCCGCGCGACGCCGAAGCGATTGGTCACGACCCGCGCCGGCAGCGAACGCACGCGATGCGCCAGCAGCAAGGAGAAAGAGTTGTCGACAGACCTCTGCGCGGACGCGCTCTGCTCATCAGCATCTTTGATGAAGACCTCGCAGCCGGGCGCGGGCGTCCCGTCGGCGTATGAGGTAGTAAGATAAAATTGCGTGGGAAAGCCTTTCGCCTGCTCCTGATTGTCCTTCACGACATAGACGTGGATGGCCTCTTTGCTGACGCGCAGGTCAAATCTGCGCTGCTCCGTGCGAAGCGTCGTCGGGTCTGTGAAATAGGCTGCGTAGGAGATGTCCGCGTAGTAGGTATCGCCGTCTTCGCGCAATCTCTGGTGCTCTTTCTCCAGATCGATGTGCGCGCTGAATTTTCCGGCCTCGTCGGTGTCGCCCTCGTAGCTCTCCTCTTCGGTCGTCTCCCATTTCTGCGTTTGATAATCCCAGTGGCGCTCGGTTTCGCGCACGACGCGCACGTGGCCGCGCGTGACCGGCTGGCCGAAGAGATAGTTTGAGCCGACAGAGACTTCGGCATTCTCTCCGGGCAGGTAATAGGGCTTGTCCGGTTTGACCTCGACGACGAAGTTCGGCAGATCGTAGCGGCTGACCTTGACCACCTGCGTCGTCGTCGAGGGAGCGTAGCTTTCATCTTCGAGCTTGAGCTGGAGACGGTAGTCGCCGAGCCGCGTGCTGGCCGGAATCGGCCAATCCACGTTCGCCGCGCCGAAGCGCGAGGTCTTGAGCTCGCCGCGAAAAGCGACTCCGTCGTCCGGGTCGAGCACGGTCAGCGAGAGCGGCGTCTGAGCGATGGCGCGACGCTGTGCGTCAAAGACCAGCGCGCGCAGGTGCAGCACCTGTCCGGGCTGGTAGAGCGGCTTGTCCGTGCTGATGAGGATGCGCGCGTCGCGGTCGAAATAGATGTCGCTTTCGGCCTGCTGCTTGAAATCATCGAGGACGGCAGTGATGCTCAGCTCTGCATCCGACTCCGTCAGCTTACGCGGCAGGCTGAAGGTCAGCTCGGCGTAGCCGTCCGCGCCGGTCGTCCCGGTCGCCGTCAGAGTCCCGCCTTCGCTCTCATCGAACTTGAGCTCGGCGTGCACGCCGACGCCCGCGACCGGCTGCGTCGAGATCGGATGCACGGCCAGCACGCGCGCCGTGTAGCTCGTGCTGAAGCCCCCGGAAGACGGAGCGAAAACGCGCAACTGGAAGAAGCTCGGAGTGATCTCGGAGATGGAGATGATGCCCTCGATGGGAGCCAGGCCCTCGGCGGGCGTGATGCTGTAACGCAGGCGATACCAGAGAAACCTCTCCAGCTCTTCCGCATTCTCTCCGGTCAGGAGCGGGGCGAGCTGAAGCCTGAGCTGTGCCGTCCCGCTCGTGATCCATTCGTCGCGCTCGATGCTCGCGCGGACTTTGTCCTGCGGATCGAGCAGCTCGCACCGCACGTGCGCTTTGAAATCGCGCGGCGACGGATTGGAGATCGAGAGCCAGACCTCGCTCTGACCATCGCGCAGGGTCGCTTTCGTCGTCGCCTGATCGATGCTCAGAGAGACGTTGGCCGAAGAGAGTCTGACCGCGAAGGGCATCAGGGCCAGACAGAAGAGAAGCAGAAACAGTTGCGAGCGTCGCATCACCGGACCTCCGTATTCACAGGTGAGATAAATTCAAAGCGCTTCAGCGAGCGTGACCGCCTCCTCCAACGAGCAGAGTAAGGCGCAGGCCGCAATTCACTTGCGGTCAAAGAACCAGAGAAACCGTCTTGTGTTGTGTGCTGGACGCCCCGGTCTGGGGAGCTGCGGGAGAGCGCCCTGAGATTTAAGTCTTCAGCGGTGAGATGCAGACTTATGCATTTACGTTTGTTCGGATAAAATCTAAAATTTAGAAGGTGGTCTTTGGTCTTTGTACTTTGGTCTTTGCACGCGACTCAAGCTTGAGTGAGACATCAAAGACCCAAGACCTAAGACCCAGTTCCATCTTTCTTACTGACCAACCCGGCGATGGTGTGCACCAGCTTGGAGGGCTCGATGGGTTTGGCGAGGTGTTTCTGAAAGCCTGCCTTGAGGGCGGCTGCGCGCGCGCTGTCGCTGGCATAGGCCGTGAGGGCGATGGCCGGGAGCTGCTCTCCGCCATTCTCTTTCTCCAGCCCGCGCACTTTCTGGATCAGCTCGTAGCCGTCCGCGACCGGCATCCCGATGTCGCTCACCAAAACATCCGGCGGCGATTGTGCGAGCACACGCAGGGCTTCGTCGGCGCTGGCGACGGCCGTCACGCGCGCCTCGCATTGCCTGAGCGCGGCCGTCAGCAGGTCACGCGCGTCCGGCTCGTCATCCACCACAAGGACGTGCACGCCGACGAGCGTCGGCTCGCAATCGAGCTCCGGCGCGCTCTCGATCTCAGGGAGCGGACGCGCGCTCCCGTCCAACGCATCCAGGGCCGACGGCATGAGCGGCAGGCTGACGATAAAGGTCGCGCCCGCGCCTTCGCCCTCGCTCTCGGCGCGGACGGTTCCGCCGTGCAGCTCGACCAGGTGGCGCACGATGGCGAGGCCCAGTCCGAGTCCGCCGTGCATGCGCGTCGTCGAGCTGTCGGCCTGTCGAAAGCGGTCGAAGACGTGTGGCAGAAAATCTTTGCTGATGCCCTGCCCCGTGTCGCTCACGCTGACTTCGACATGCGTGTCGAAGCGTTTCAGGCTGACGCGGACTGCGCCCTGCCGCGGCGTGAACTTGACCGCGTTCGAGAGCAGGTTCCAGACCACCTGCTGAATCCGGGCGGGGTCGCAGAGGACAGGGCTGGCCGACGGGTCGAGCTCGACCTGAATTTGTATGCCTTTGGCCTCGGCGGCGGGACGCGCCGTGTCGAGCGCGGCTTCGATGACCGGCATCAGCTCGCACGCACCGACCTCCAAACGAGTCTTGCCGGTGATGATGCGCGAGACATCGAGCAGGTCTTCGATGAGCTGCGCCTGCGCGCGCACGTTGCGCTCGATGGTTTCGAGCGCGTGCGCGTGGGTCTCGCGGTCGAGCTCTCTGGAACGCAGCATCCACGTCCAGCCGAGCATCGCCGTCAACGGCGTCCGCAGCTCGTGCGAGAGCGTCGCCAGAAACTCGTCCTTCGTGCGATTCGCCAGCTCGGCCTCCGTGCGCGCCTCGTGCTCGCGCGCCAGCAGCTCGGCCTGCTTCTCTTCGACCAGCTTCCGCTGCGAGATGTCCAGCGTCACGCCGCGCATCCCGACGGGCTGGCCTTCATCGTTATAGATCGTGACCGAATGAGCCTCGACCCAGAGCACGCTGCCGTCACTTTTGAGCCAGCGGAACTGGCTCGTCCCGTACCCTAGTGCGAACTTGGCGGCGGCTTCGCGCGCGGCGCGCTCTTTATCATCTTCATGGACGATGCTGAGCCAGAAGTTGGGCGTCGAGAGCCATTCACGGACGCTGTAGCCGAGCATCGTCTGGACGTAATCGCTGACGAAATCTATGTGCTGGGCGGCATCATCCGGCTCGCCCCAGGCCTCCCAGACGACGCCGGGCACGCTGGCGATGATGTTGTCGAGCCGCTTGCGCTGCTTCTCGATCTCCGCCGAGAGGCGCGCGCGTTCCTCTTCGGCGCGCTTGTGTTGCGAGATGTCGTCGGAAGCTCCGACGACGCCGATCTGTGTGCCGCGCGCGTCATAGATCGGCGAGTTGTTGACGCGGATCGGAAAGACTTTGCCGTCGCGATGGCGCGCCTTAAAATCGCCCGCCCAGCTCTCGCCCGCGAGGATCGCAGACATGATCTCGGAAGCTTTGTCCTGCTCCGGCACGCTCGGCGTGAGCTCCATGATGTTGCGTCCCAGAGCCTCTGCGGACGACCAGCCGTAGAGCTTTTCGGCGAACTGGTTCCAGTAGGTGACGCGGCCCTCCATGTCCGTCGCGATCATCGCCTGCTCGACCACATCGAGCAGCCGAGCCTGAAAGCGCAGCCGCGCATCAGCCTCTTTGAGCTCCGAGAAATCACGAAAGACGAGCACCACGCCGTTGAGCTTCCCCTCCTCGTCACGAATCGGCGCGCCGCTGTCGTTGATCGGAATCTCGCGGCCGTCCTTCGCCAGCAGGAGCGTGTGATTGACCAGCCCGACGGCGGCTCCGTCGCGCAGGACTCTGGCGACAGGACTTTCGACCGGCTGCCGCGTCTGCTCGTTGACGAGCCGGAGGACTTCCGTCAGCTCTCTTTCGCGCGCGTCGTCCAGAGTCCATCCGGTCAACGCCTGCGCGACCGCGTTCATAAAGGTCACGCGCCCGGACGTGTCCGTCGCGATGACCGCGTCGCCGATGCTCATCAGGGTCGTGGACAACTGCTGCTCGCTGAGGCGCGCAGCGAGCTCCGCGCGCTTGATCCTGTAGGTCAGAAAATTGAAGAGGAGCGTCAGCACGGCGAAGCTGGTCAGACGCAGCACGCCTTCGCCCCCGACGCGCAGCGTGTACTGTGGCGGCAGGAAGAGATACGCGCCGATGAGGATGGAGAGGCCGATGCCGACGAGGCCCGCGCCGAAACCGCAGTAGACGCTGATGAAAATGATGGCTGCGAAAAAGAGCGAGAAGGGCGAGCGCGTGTACAGCGCCGGCAGCAGCGAAGTGATCGCGGCGGCCAGCGCGACGACGAGGATGGCGATGCCGTAGCGCAGCATGGGGGCAGGCTTGGCCTGTGACATGAGACTGTTCTCCGGGAAATAAGGTGGCGGTTATTTATTATCCCAGCTAAGTGTTGCGAAATTATGGTAGTGGGTCAATTTCCAAAAACAGTTTCCCGCAAAGGCGCAAAGAAAGACAGGAATGCTTTTCTTTACGTCACCAGCGCCTTTGCGCGAGATTCTTTTGTTTTGCAGCTCAATGGAGCGCGGTTCGCTTGAGGATGCCGCCCTCCGCATCGGCCAGCGGATGGACCACGATAAAGGCGTTCTCGTCCAGCTCTCTGACCAGCCCCTTGACCTTCCCGATCTCCAGCCGCGTCACGACGCAGAAGAGTATGTCCTGCTCCATGTCGGTCAGGCCAGTGCGCCCCTTGTAGACCGTCACGCCGCGATTGAGGTCGCGGATGATGGCTTCGCGTATCAGCGCGTGCCGGTCTGAGATGATGATGAGGGCCGTGTACTCTTCGAGGCCGTGAATCAGAAAATCGATCATCTTCGACGCGGCGAAATAGGTCAGCACCGAATAGAGCGCTGTCTCGATGCCGAGGAAGAAGGCCGCCGCCGAGAAGATGAAGACGTTGAGCACGAGGATCACGTCGCCGACCTTGAGGAGATTGCTGCTCTTGCTGACGAGCAGCGCGGCGATCTCCGTCCCGTCCAGAACCGCGCCGCCGCGAATCGCGAGCCCGATGCCCGCGCCGATAAAGAAACCGCCGAAGACGGCTGTCAGAAGCTTGTCCGGCGTGACGTCAGGAT
>JAFBAJ010000453.1 GCA_019247865.1 Acidobacteriota bacterium | reverse complement strand
AGCTTTTCTTTGCGCCTTTGCGCCTTGGCGTGAGATTACTTTTTAGCAGGGATCTATCTGATCACATTCGCAAGGGAAATAAGAGACAGTGTAATAGGCCGTCGTACACCCATTGTGTGCGTGCCAGCCCTGACACAGGATGATCGTGTAGCCGCACGACGTACTGAGCGAGGCATCCGTGTAGTAAGTGATGTGAGTCTCATCACCGCTGGCGTGAACCTTCCCCTTTGATGACGGGTTAGCCATCAGGGAAAAGAAGACTACGACCAGCGCCAGAACGACGCTCAGGACTCTGATCCCGGCGAATTTACGTGCTCGATTAAACATGGTGAGTTTTCCTTTCTTTGCAAGTTGTGAGGCCAGCGACGGGGGAGCGCCGGCAGGAGAGCCAAAGGGAACTCGGTCACGGTAAGCCAATAAAATAGGGCTGTCAATATCATAATTTCCGCCATAAAAGCTTATCGTTGCACAGTCAAACTTTAACTGTAGAGAGTCAAAGCTTAACCGTACACAATTAAAGCCGTGACTTGAGGAATTTAAAGTCTTGTGGCGGGCACTTAATGCTTCATTGCACGCTGGTGAAGTCGTTTCCCCTGCCATGGACGGGAAGTTTCCACCGCGTCAGGCATGTGCGAAGATTTTCGTTGCTAATACAGCAACCTCTACGAATCCTTCGGCTACACACGTCCGAGCGAACGCAAGACCGGCCTGACACGCAAGAAGAAACCCGGCGGCACTACCCCCGGCAGCAAGTAACGCCCGCCACCATCCAGCGCCACACACACGACACGCCCCCCAACGCGCGGCGTGTCGCTCAAGGTATGTCGACACGTCGCACTCAGTCATCAAACTCACGCTGAATCCGATTCCTCGGATGCGAACGTAATCTTCATTGAAAGTCAGGCGGAAGCCATTGTGAGAAGCGCGCGGGCGCGGCGCAGGTTTCGTGCGTCCCGGTCGAGAGCTTCATTATGCGCCAGGCAGACAGCAGCCTGGGGTGGGAGACGTGTGCGAACACGACGCCTGATAACTGTAGAGGTTTATCACTCGCTCTCTGAAAGAAAGGAAGAGTAATAGATGCGAATTATGTCCCCCCGCAAGATAACGGCCGCGCTGGCTCTGGCTTTAGTCGCGGTCTCTCTGGTCATGAACGGCGTGCAGCGTCCCGCAGAGGCTTCGAGCCACCGCGAGGCTCCGCTCATCGTCGGCGACCCTTTGATCGACAACACGGACACCTACGCTTTCCGCAGCTACGAGCCCGGGCGCGAAGGCTTCGTCACCATCATCGCCAACTACATTCCGTTCGAAGTCCCTTCGGGCGGCCCACACTATTATAAGTTTGACGATACGGCGCTCTACGAGATTAAGATCGATAACACGGGCGACGGTGTTGAGGACATCAGCTATCAGTTCCGCTTCACCAATCGGATCGTCAACCCGGACATCGTGCTCGGCGCGGCTTCGCCCAATGAAGCCCTGACCGGCAAAGGCGGTGTCGAGCCGCTCATCACTTCTCTGATCGACCCGGACTACAACGAAGTCCAGATGTACAGCGTGACGCGCGTCAGCAAAGCCGGAACGCACCAGCTCGCGCACTCCGTGCTTTCGCCGCCGAACAACGTCGGCGTGCGCTCGACCGCGAACTACGAGCAACTGGCGCAGCAGGCCGTCTCGCACCTGCCGAACGGCGGGCGCGTCTTCGCAGGCCAGCGCGACGAGGGCTTTTACATTGATGTCGGCTCGATCTTCGACACGCTCAACCTGCGTTCGATCACGGACAAGGGCGGCGTCGATTACACCGCCGGCTTCAACGTCCACAGCATCGCCATCGAGCTGCCGATCAAAGAGCTGACGCGCGACGGCAAGATGCCTAAGGACACGACGGCCGACAACTCCGTCATCGGCGTCTGGGCGACGGCCAGCCGCCAGACGACGCAGGTCATACGCTCTTCCGACGAGCCGATGAAAGAAGGGCAGTGGAAGCAGGTCTCCAGACTCGGCAATCCGCTGGTCAACGAAGTCGTGATTCCGCTCAAGCTCAAGAACGCTTTCAACACCATCTCGCCTAAGGATGATGCTGTGGCCGCGCCGTTCGTGCTCGACCCGCAACTGCCCAAGCTGATGAACGCGGTCTTTAAGATCGACATTCCGCCCGCGCCGCGCAACGATCTGGTTGCGATCTTCGCCACCGGCATCAAGGCCGGCTCTGTGCCGGGCGCGCCGCACTACAATACCTTCCTCTCGGACGGCACGCCGCACGAGATGCTGCGGCTCAACGTCGCCATCCCGCCGACGCCTGTGAGCCAGCAGAACCGCCTCGGTCTGTTGGGCGGCGACCTCGCTGGCTTCCCGAACGGCCGTCGCGTGGGCGACGACGTGACGGACATCGCGCTCCGTGCGATGGCGGGCGGGACGCCGTTCACACCATCCACCAACAAAGCGCCGAACAATACGCTCGGCGACGGAGTGGACGAGAACGACGTGCCCTACCTGCCGGGATTTCCGTATCTGGGCACGCCCCATCCGGGACGCGCCAGATAGAGGGGAGCGTTCACCGCAGAGACGCAGAGGACGCGCAGAGGAAGCAACGAGAAATCTGCTTCGACTTTCTCCGCGCCAACCCTGCGAATCCTCCGCGCCTCTGCGGCGAAGTGCATTTTTAAGATTACTGCTTGAGAAACATCATGCGTCAAAAGCTCTTCATCATCGCCGGAATAATTTTTGTGAGCTTCGCTCTCGTCGTCGGACTCAACGGCTTTCTGAAGCGTCGGCCCGTGGTCGTTGCAAAGGATTCGCCGATTATCAGAGCGGACGAGACGACCTCCGACGGGCAGATACAGAAGGCCGAAGCCATCATCAAGCGTGCGCCGGAGAGGCCGGAGGGCTATAACCTCCTGGCTGCAGCCTACCTGCGCAAGGCGCGCGAGACGGGCGACTTCAGCCTGAACGCGAAGGCCGAAGCCGCGCTCAATCGCTCGCTGGCACTGGCCGTCGATGACTTCGACACGCTGCGTTTGCAGGCCACGCTGCTGCTCACCTATCACCGTTTTCAGGAAGCACTCGAAGTGGCGCGTCGCGCGCAAGCCCTGCGCCCGGACGACGCGGATGTGTACGGCGCGATGACGGACGCGCTCGTCGAGCTGGGAGATTATCGCGGCGCGATCGAGGCCGCGCAGAAGATGGTTGACCTCAGACCTGACACAGCCTCTTATTCGCGCGTCTCGTACCTGCGCGAGCTGCACGGCGACACGTCCGGCGCAATCGAAGCGATGCGCGTCGCGGCCGGAGCAGCCGACCCGCGCAGCCCCGAAAGCGCCGCCTGGTGTCGCGTGCAACTGGGCTTGCAGCTCATCAACGCGGGCAGGCGTGCCGAGGCCGAGCGCGAGTTTGACGCGGCGCTGGCCGTCTTTCCGAACTACTTTATGGCGCTCGCGGCGAAAGCGCGCGCGCGTGTCAGCGCGGGCGATCTGGATGGCGCGCTCGAACTCTACGGAAAAGCGCAGGAGCGCGTGCCGCTGCCCGAAACGGTCATCGCGCGCGGCGACCTGCTGTCGCGGCTCGGTCGCGCGGACGAAGCGAAGAGAGAGTACGAGCTGGCGGAATTTATCGAGCGCACGGGCGCGAACGCCGGAACCTACTCGCGCCAGCTGGCGCTCCTGCTGGCCGATCGTGAAGAGAAGCTCGACGAAGCGCTCGCCATCGCGCGGCGCGAACGCGAGTCGCGCTCGGACATTTATACCTGCGACGCCCTCGCGTGGTGTCTCTACAAGAAAGGTCTGCTACGCGAAGCTGATGCGGCGATGAATGAAGCCCTGCGCCTCGGCACGCGCGACGCACGCCTCTTCTATCACGCGGGCCTGATTGCGAAAGGGCTCGGCGACCAGCGCCGCGCGCGAAAATATTTGCAGCTCGCGCTCGGCACAGACCCGTCCTTCAACGTCCTTCAGGCAGAGGATGCGCGCCGCCTGCTGGCTTAGGGAAAATTGTAGGGGCAGGGCTGGTCCCTGCCCGCTTTGTGATGATGAAACGCGGGCAGGGACCAGCCCTGCCCCTACAGAAAGAATTTTAGATGAGAAAAATAGCTCGCACAATTTCCAGGACATGCGCCACGCTGGCGCTCTTGGTAATCACTCTGCTGTTTGGCGCGACGAGCAACGCGCACGCGCATCCGCTCGGCAACTTCACGATCAATCACTTCACGCGGCTCGAAGTCGGACGCGAGCGCATACGGCTCCATTACGTCGTGGACATGGCCGAGATCGCGACCTTTCAGGCTTTGCAGGCCGCCGACACGAACGTGGACGGCCAGCCTTCGAGCGCTGAGCTGGACGCTTATCTGGAGCAGGCCGCGCGACAGTACGCGGATGGCCTCGTGCTCAGGATAGACGGCGCAACGCTTCCGCTGCGTTTGATAGATAAGAAGATTGTGACTCCGTCTGGAGCGGGCGGCCTGCCGACGCTGCGCCTCGAATGCGATTATGAAGCAGTGATGCCGGCGGGCAGTGCGAGCGTCGTGCGTCGTCTCTCTCTGGAGGACACGAATCAGGGCGACCGTATCGGTTGGCGCGAGATGTTCGTCGTGGCCGCTGAAGGAATGAGCGTCTTTGACAGCAACATCTACGGCACGTCCGTGACGGACGAGCTCAAGTCCTATCCGCAGGACATGCTCAGCGCGCCGCTGGATGAGCGCGTCGCTGAGCTTTCGTTGACGGCGGGCGCAGTTCCGTCCGGCTCAAGCGCTCTGCGCACGCGCGATGGCCGCGCGGTCGAGGGCGCGCGCGACAGGCTCGCAGAGTTGATCGCCGTCCCGCAGCTCACGTTCTGGATTGGACTCCTCGGAATGCTCATCGCCGCCGGGCTCGGAGCCCTGCACGCGCTCTCGCCCGGACACGGCAAGACTGTGGTCGGAGCTTATCTGGTCGGATCACGCGGCACTGCGCGCCACGCGGTCTTTCTCGGCCTGACCGTCACCATCACGCATACTCTGGGCGTCTTCGCGCTCGGCCTGGTGACGCTCTTCGCGTCGCGTTATGTCCTGCCTGAACGGCTCTTCCCGATTCTGAGCCTCGTCTCCGGCGCGATAGTTTTAACCATCGGCCTCACGCTCTTCATGCGCCGCCTGCGCGCGGCACTCGGCATGGAGAGCGCTGCACATCATCATCACCATCATCATTCACATGAAGAGCATGAGCACGATGGCGTGACGCACACGCACGGCGGAAGCACGCACACGCATCTGCCGCCGGGAGCGGATGGGAGCCGGGTCACATGGCGGAGCCTGCTGGCGCTCGGCATCTCAGGCGGATTGCTGCCGTGCCCGTCCGCGCTGGTCGTGCTGCTCTCTGCCATCTCTCTGCACAGGGTCGGTTACGGCCTGCTGCTGGTCATCGCTTTCAGTCTGGGGCTGGCCTGCACGCTGACCTGCATCGGTCTGGCTTTCGTCTACGCCGGGCGTTTGATGAAGTCGCGCGCGGGCTCGCTCGTGAGCGGTCGTCTCGCGCGCGTTGTGCCTGCGCTGAGCGCGCTCGTCATCGCGTGCCTCGGCGCGGCCATCTGTTATGAAGCTCTGGCGAGCGCCGGGATTGATATTAAAACTCTCATTGCTTCAGGCACGACGGGTGCGGGCACAGTCTCGACGGCTTCGGTGCTCGCGCTGGGGCTCGTCTTCGGCCTCAAGCACGCGGTCGAGGCGGACCACCTGGCGGCCGTCTCGACCATCGTCAGCGAGCGTAAGAGCCTGCTCAGCTCGTCTCTCGTCGGCGGCTTGTGGGGCATCGGTCACACTATCTCGCTGCTCATCGCGGGCGTCGTCGTCATCCTGCTTCACATAGAGATCGGAGAGCGGCTGGCGCTCGCGCTGGAGTTCGGCGTGGCGCTGATGCTCATCACGCTCGGCGCGAATGCGATTCGGAAATTAGCTCGTGGAGGCCGCCTGCATTTTCACACGCACAGTCACGGCGCGCGCGAACACGTGCACCCGCACCTGCACGAACAGGCGGCCGAAGAAAATCCTGCGACGCATCACGGCTTGCGTCTCGGCGCGCGCCCGCTGGTGGTCGGGATGGTGCACGGCCTGGCGGGCAGCGCGGCGCTGATGCTGCTCGTGCTTTCGACGCTGCCGACGCCGCTCCTCGGCATGGCCTACATCGCCGTCTTCGGTCTCGGCTCCATCGGCGGGATGATGCTCATGAGCGCGCTCGTCAGCCTGCCCCTGCGCCTGACGGCCGACCGCTTCATGCGCGCGAACCTCACCGTACGCGGCCTCGCCGGGCTCTTCAGTCTCGGCTTCGGGCTGTTTATGGTTTATGAGATAGGTTTTGTTGAAGGGTTATTTAGATAGAAAAATTTTCACGCAAAGGCGCAAAGACGCAAAGAAAAGCATTCAATCGCTTCCTTTGCGTCTTTGCGCCTTTGCGTGAAACGGTCTTTACGGCTTGCCGTCCCAGTCGCCGACGACCGGTTGGTCGCCGTTGAGGCCGAAGGCGGCGGTGATGTCAACGGCCGTGTTGTTATTGCTCAGGAAGAAGGTCGCGACGCTCGGACGCCACGTGCCGATGGTGTCTTTGCCGTCGCCGTCGAAGTCGCCCGCGACCGGCAGGTCTTCGGCCGCGCCGAAGATGGTCGAGATGTCCACCGACGGATTGAGCACGTCCTGATTGGTCATGAAGAACTGGCCCGCGCTCGGGCGATAGACCCCAACCGTGTCTTTGCTGTCGCCGTTGAAGTCGCCCGCGATCGGCAGGTCGCCCGCCGTGCCGAAAATCGGCGAGTGGTCGACCGAAGGGAACTGTATGTTCTGGTCTGCCAGGAAGAACTGCCCTGCGCTCGGACGAAAGACGCCGACCGAGTCTATGCCGTCGTTGTTCCAGTCTCCGGCGACGGGCAGGTCTCCGTTCTGTCCGAAGTTGATGGTGAATATCTGAGGAACCGGAAGACAGAATGGATTGCACACGACCGTAAATTTTCTAATCAGGAACTGGCCTGTGCTCGGACGAAACACGCCGGGGTCTTTGACGCCTCTGCCACTCCAATCGCCGACGACAGGAATGTCGCCCGCCTGTCCGAACGTGATGGTCAGCTCAGCGCCGCCCGCTGTGTTCGAGTTGCGCAGGCGGAATTGATTGGCCGGCGGATTGAAGACGCCGATGGTGTCGGGGAAAGTCGGCTCGACTTTCGCCACGAACGCATCCGTGTTGAACTGCGTCACGCCGGGCGAAGAAGGCTTGACCGTCCCGGCCGTCGTCGGGAACGTATTGGAAGCAGTCGTGCCGGCAACGATGACGTTGCCCTTCTTGTCCACCGCGATGCCGTTGCCGAACTCTTTGCCTGAGCCTGCGCCGCTGCTCTGCGCGCCGCCTAAAAAACTCGAATAGAGAATCTTCGTCGGCCCTACAGCAGCGACCGCGCTGAACTTCGTCACGAAGGCGTCTCCGTCCCCGCTCGCCAGAGCATTCTGAAAAGCATTGATGTGCGGAAAGCTCGAAGAGAGCGTCTGTCCGGTGATGTAGACGTTGTTCGCAGCATCGAGCGCGATGGCGCGTCCTTCGTCAAAGCTCGTCCCGCCGAAGAAGCTCGAATAGAACTGTGCCGTCCCGTCCGCGTTGAGCATCGCGATGATGGCGTCCGTCCCGGTCGCCGTCTGGTCGAAGGCGTTGAGGAGCGGAAAGCTCGTCGCATTATCGCTGCGGCCGGTGATGTGCGCGCGTTGCGTCGCAGATTCGACCACGACCGCGTTCAGCACGTCTCTGCCGATGCCGCCGTAGTAGGTCAGGTAGGTCAGCGAGTTCGCGCCCGTCGCGTTGGTCACGTCCATCTTAGCGACGAAGCCGTCCGACGCGCCGCCGTTGAAGAATCTTTGGAGCGGCTGCTGGCCTGCTGGAGCGCGCGTCGGGAGGTCTGACGAAGCCGTCTCGCCCACGATATAAGCGTTGCCGACCGCGTCAACCGAGACGCCGTGCGCGACATCTTCGTTCACGCCGCCGAGATAGCTGCCGTAGAGAAAAGAGGCGTTGCCGGAAGAAGCGTCCGGGTCGAACTTGGCGACGAAAGCGTCGTTGACGACATCGTCGCTCGCGCGGTCTTTCTGAAAAGCATTTTTGACGGGCAGGTCGTTCGAGGCGGTCTCGCCGACGATGTAGCCGTTGCCATTCGAATCAATCGCAATCGAGTTGCCGATGTCTATTCCGGAATCGCCTGCGCCGAATACAGGGCCGCCGCCGTAGTAGGTCGAATAGACCAGATCGGAGCCGTCGTTGTTGAGCACCGCGAAGAATGCGTCAGAGTCGCCGCGCCCTCCGTAACAGGCCTTGCCCTGATAAGCGTTGCTCGTCGTCGGCCAGAGGTACGGGTTGATGCAGAAGTTACCCGCGTTGAAGGGGTCTGTGCCGCCCGTGATGTAGGCGCGGTTCGTTGAGTCGACCACAATCGCGCGTCCCTCGTCGCTGTTGTGCCCGCCGAGATAGGTTGCATACAGAATCTGCGTGCCGTTCGCGTTGAGCTTGAGGACGTAGGCGTCGCCGCACAGGAGCGGCCCGCCGATCAGGCAGGCATCGTCGCCGCGCAGCTCAAGCTCTGTCTGATAGGCATTGCTCGAAGCCGGAAAATCGGTTGAGTCCGTGTTGCCTGTGAGGTAGATGTTGCCGCTCGCATCGAGCGCCATGCCGTTGGCCGAATCGCCCTTGCCTTCGGCGATGTCTATGAACTCCGTGTTGCCGCCGACGTAAGTCGAGAAGAGCAGCTTGGGATCGATCACGAGCGGCAGGCTGTGGTCGTAAGCCTCGACCTCAAAGCCTACGGTCGCGGACTTTCGGTTCTGTTCGACGATGATAAAGCGCCCGGCGATCTGTTTCCGCTCGCCGTTCACGTCCTGATAGATGTAGGGAGCGGGCTGCACCAGCTCTTTGTTGCCGAGCTTCAAATGAAGGTCGCCGTCCTTGTCGAGCACAACTTTGCCCGCGCCGGTAAAAGAGAGC
>JAFBAJ010000290.1 GCA_019247865.1 Acidobacteriota bacterium | reverse complement strand
ATCGCTTAACCTGCGCCCCGGCTGGGTGGAAAAATAGTCCGCATCCTTCATCATGTCCGAGGTCTGCGCCCACGGCGAGTCAACCAGAATTTTGAGCGCTTCGGTCAGAGACCATTGCTGGTACGGCTTCTTCTCCCAGACCTTCTGCCCATAGCTCGATGTCGCCGCACAACACCAGACCATGAGGCAGACCGGAAGAACCCAAAGTGGCCTCTTCATGTCGCTTGACTCCTCTCCTGCTCAACCCTGCCGGGCGATTAAACCTGCTCGAACGTACTTCGATTATACTCTGAACTTTGCGTTCCCTAGAAACGATACCGGCGAGGACAGGCCGTGAGATTTCAAGTCTCAAATTTGAGACCTGAGCGCTGTCCGCGTTACTTCAAGCTGGCGCGGGCTGCCAAAGCTGTTGTATAAATAGAGTTGCAACTGTAGTTGACTAATGGCTTAGCGAACCAGCCGGCGAAATGCGGGTCGGCCTCCTCTTTTGATAACCGTTGAGAGAACATTCTGGGATCACTTTGAGCGCAGACGAGCAGCAGAGCCGGCACATCTCCCGCGCAATCGAATCTATCAGCGTCCTCGGCGCAGGCACGATGGGTCACGGCATCGCACAGGTCGCGGCGGCGGCGGGCTATCCGGTCATCCTGCACGACATCAACAAAGAGATGCTCGCGCGCGGCATTCAATCCATCGAGCGCAATCTGATCAAGGGCATCCAGCGCGGTAAGCTGACCGAAGCCGACCGCGATCAGACCCTGCAACGACTGCGCGGCACGACACATGTGTCCGAAGCCGCGTCCGCGGATCTGGTCATCGAAGCCGCGCCCGAACGCCTGGAGCTGAAACAGGCGATCCTGCGCGAGGTCGAAGCGAGCGCGCAAAGCCCTTTTATCTTTGCGACCAACACCTCGTCGCTCTCGATCACGGAGCTGGCGCGTGCGGCCGAGCATCCGGCGCGCGTCGTCGGGATGCACTTCTTCAACCCTGTGCACCTGATGCGCCTCGTCGAGATCGTCGTCGGCGAAGCAACCGATGAAGAGACGGTTGAGGCCGTGCTCGCGGTCGCGCGCCGTTTGAAGAAGGAGCCGATCACAGTGAGGGACGTGCCGGGCTTTGCTTCGAGCCGTCTGGGCATCGCCCTCGGCCTCGAAGCGATGCGCATGGTCGAGCAGGGCGTGGCGAGCGCGAAAGATATAGACACGGCGATGGAGTTAGGCTACAACCATCCGATGGGGCCGCTCAGGCTGACGGATGTGGTCGGCCTTGACGTGCGCCTGCACATCGCAGAGTACCTGCACAGCACGCTCGGCACAGAGAATTTTCGCCCGCCCGAAATCCTGCGCCGGATGGTCGCCGCAGGCAAGCTCGGCAAGAAGAGCGGCGAAGGCTTTTACGTTTGGGAAGAGTAGCGGTCAGCGGTCGGTGGTCAGGGGTCAGTGAAAAACTGATTGCTCCTGACCACCGGCCACTGACCACTGACCACTGATTCAATGAGCAACCCGCCGAACAACGAGGAGAGAATAGAAAGGCGCTTTGCGCTGCGCATGGCCCTGCGTCTGCCGATCGTCGTCTCGGGGCGCGCGGAGGACGGCGCGGCCTGGAGCGAGCCGACCGAAACGGACGACATCTCGACCAGCGGCGCGCTCTTTCATCTCAACCAGAAAGTCCTGAAGGGCGAGCGCCTCTACCTGCGCGCGCATCGTCCGGACGGCGCGCCCATCGAAGTCACGGCCGAAGTGGTCCGGGTCGCGCCCGCCATCTACGGCACGGCGCGCGTCGGCGTCTCGATCAGCGAGCCCGTCGAAAACTGGCTGCGCCTCTTCGTCTCGTGGGTCGCAGACGAACAACCCGCCCCGCCCGAAAGCGAAACCTCGTCGGAATAAGAACCTTGAATCTTAAATTTAGTCGGAGCCATTAAAGAACATGTCGCAATCTCAAGAGTCTCTCTCGAAGTCTTACGAAACGCTTCTGGTCGAGCGGCGCGGGCGCGTCGCCATCGTCACCATCAATCGCCCGGAGAAAAGAAACGCCCTCAACATCCAGACGCGCGAAGAGGGCGCGCAGGTTCTGGAAGAGCTGCGCGACGACGAGTCGGTCGGCGTAGTCGTCTTCACGGGCGCGGGCGACAAAGCTTTTATCGCGGGCGCGGACATCGCCGAGTTCGCCGGACGCACCGCTCTCACGCAGCGCGCGGTGATGCTCGGGCGCTCGCTCTTCACCGCCATCGATTCATTTCCGAAGCCGGTCATCGCGATGGTCAACGGCTACTGTCTGGGCGGCGGCTGCGAGCTGGCGCTGGCCTGCGACCTGCGCATCGCGAGCGAGTCGGCCAGCTTCGGCCAGCCGGAGATCAATCTCGGCATCATTCCGGGCGGCGGCGGAACCCAGCGCCTGACGCGTCTCGTCGGCGAAGGCAAATCGATGGAGCTGATCCTGACCGGCGAGATCATAGACGCGCACACGGCCTATAACATCGGCCTCGTCAACACGGTCGTCCCCGCCGCAGACCTCGAAGCCAGGACGATGGAGCTCGCCAATCGCATCGCGGAGAAGAGCCCCATCGCCCTCCGCATGGC
>JAFBAJ010000262.1 GCA_019247865.1 Acidobacteriota bacterium | reverse complement strand
GTGGGACGGAAAACGCGCGGGATGGAGCAGCTCGGCGTGCTGGACTCGCTGGCGGTCGGTTGCGCGCAGGTGCTCGCGCTGATTCCGGGCGCGAGCCGTTCGGGCTCGACCATCATGGGCGGCCTCTTTGTGGGCGAGAAGCGCGAGACGGCCGCGCGCTTCTCATTCCTGCTCTCGATCCCGGCCGTCGGCGCGAGCGGTTTGCTGGAACTCAAAGAAGCGATTCATTCCCTGCCGGAGGGCAGCGGCCTCTCGCTCGTCCTGGCGACCATCGTCTCGGGCATCGTCGGCTACGCTTCGATCTGGTTTCTGCTGCGCTTTCTGCGCACGCATTCGACGGCCATCTTTATCGGCTACCGGCTCTTCGTCGGCGTGCTCATTATCATGATGCTCGCCGCGGGCTATCTCAGCCCGCAGATCGAAGCCGCAGACCCGACCGCCCCGCCGGCAGCCACCTCGCCCATCGGCATACCCGCCATCACTGAACAGCAGAACACGAACACCGCTAACAATAATCAGAAAGATTCGGTAAACTCAAAGCGTGAGAAGAAAGGTCCTGGAAATCGCAAAAGCCGGTGAAGAGAGCGCATGAGTGAGGAGCAGAATCGCGCCCCGGAGAGTCCACGCACGAGGCGTGCACGCAGCCCGCGCGTGCCGGTGGAGTTCAGCATCGAGCTGGAAGGGCAGACGCCCGCCGGAGAACCTTTTCGCGTCGAGGCCAAAGCCGTCAAGGTCAGTCGCGGCGGCGGAACCTTAAAGACCGAGGCGGAGCTGGCAGTCGGCGCAGTCATACGCCTCACACCGCCCTTCGGCCGCGCCATACAGGCCGAAGTCAACGGCATCTGGCGCGACGAAGCGGACGGCGGCCAGCGCATCGGCATCAAACTCCTGGAGCCGAACGGCTGGTTCGCCGGATAGACTTTTAACTGGTTGATGATGAGCAAACGTTGGATTGTGCGTGAAGCGGATACGCTGCGGGCCGTTGAGCTGGCGCGCACGCTCGGAGTCTCGGCGGTCGTGGCCGGGCTGCTGGTCGCGCGCGGTTACGGCGAGGTGGCGGCAGCGCGCCGTTTTCTCTCGCCGTCGCTCGAAGACCTGCACGATCCGTCTCTGATGTTGGGGATGGAGCGCGCCGTCGAACGCGTCCTGCGCGCGATAGATGAGGGCGAACCGATCCTGGTTTACGGCGATTACGATGTGGACGGCACGACCGGCACTGTCGTGCTCCGCCGCGCGCTGCAACTCCTCGGAGCCAAAACCGGCTTTCACGTCCCGCATCGCTTCACAGAAGGCTACGGCATTCAGCAGCCCGCGCTCGAAACGGCTGCGGCCGAAGGCTTCAAACTCGTCGTCAGCGTGGACACAGGCATACGGGCGCACGAGCCTCTGCTCTGGGCTCGCGCGAATGGACTCGATGTCATCATCACCGACCATCATCTGCCGGATGAAGACGAGGGCGCGCCGCCCGCCTACGCCGTGCTCAATCCGAACCAGCACGGCTGCACGTATCCCGACAAGAATCTGGCCGGAGTGGGCGTGGCTTTCAAGCTCGCTCACGCACTCTTGCGAGCGCGCGGGCAGGAGCGCCTCATCAAAGGCTTTTTGAAGATGGTCGCCATCGGGACGGTTGCTGATGTGGCGCAACTGACCGGCGAGAACAGGGCCATCGTGGCGCTCGGCCTCGCGGATTTATCGAAGGCGACCAATCCGGGGCTGCGCGCTCTGATGGAGATCGCGGGCTGCGGCGACGGGCGCGGGATGACCGCTTACGATCTGGGCTTTCGTCTGGGGCCGCGCATCAATGCTGCCGGGCGGATGGATGCCGCGCGCGCCGTCGTCGAGCTCTTTGAAGCGACCGAAGCCGGAGTCGCCAAACGCCTGGCCGCGCATCTGGACGCGCGCAACCGCGAGCGCCAGGACGTGCAGCGCGAGATCACACGCCTCGCGCTCGAAGAGTGGGGAATGAGCGCGACGCCCGCGCCGTCGCACGTCGCTGTCATCGCGGGCGACGGCTGGCACAGGGGCGTGATCGGAATCGCGGCCTCGAAGATCGCCGAGAAGCTCAATCGCCCGTGCGTGGTCATCTCGCTCGAAGGCGAAGTCGGGCACGGCTCCGCGCGCAGCATCGAAGCCTATCACCTGCTCAACGGCCTGACCGAATGCGCCGACCTCTTTGAAAAATTCGGCGGCCACTCGCACGCCGCCGGGCTCACCATCAGGCGCGAGCATGTCGGGGAATTGAGACGGCGTTTGAACGAGCATGCGGCGGCGGCTCTGACCGACGAAGACCTCGTGCCCGCGCTCAAGATCGACGCCTCGCTTCCGGCCGAGAGTCTGACGATGCAGCTC
>JAFBAJ010000286.1 GCA_019247865.1 Acidobacteriota bacterium | reverse complement strand
GCATGAAAAAGCAGCTGCACGAGCGCACGCTCCTCTTCAACCAGCGGCTCGCAGAACTCGCCGGACGCTACCAGCTCTCGCTCATAGATTTTTACCGGATCAGTCAGGAAATAATCCCGGCTCATCCGGAGTTCTTTTCGGCAGATGGATTTCATCCATCGGATGCGGGCTATAAATTTCTGGCCGATGCGATCTGGCCGACGGTGCAGAAAGCGATCAACGGATAAAGTTGAAGATGCTGAGCGCAGAAGATAGCAGGAGCGAGACGGTTGAGCTTCGCGGGCTCTTCAGTGGTCGCCGCGAGATGTTGCTCGGGCTTGGAGCGGCGACGCTTTCGGGCACGATGTTGTTCCTCGCCTGTCCGAAATTTGATCTCTGGCTCCTAGCCTGGATCGCCGTCGTGCCGTTGCTCTTCGTGATGGTTCACGCGTCCACTATGCGCCGCGCGATCTTCTTTGCGTGGTGGACGGCGGTGATCGGCAATGCGGGCGGCTTCTACTGGCTGATCGCCACCATCGAGCGATTCGGGAGCCTGCCCTTCATCGTCGCGTTCCTGCTCTTCCTGGTGTTCTGCGCTTATCAAGCCCTGAGGTTTCTGCTGTTCGGCTGGGCCGTGAGGTCGATTCGGCAGCGGACGAATTTGCCGCTCTCTCTTCTCGCGCCGGTGGTCATGGCATCGTGCGAGCTGCTCGTGCCCTTTATCTTCCCTTACTATCTGGCGCTCACGCAGTCCTGGCATCCGGTCGTCATTCAGCTCGCCGAATTCACGGGGCCGCTCGGCATCACCGCTCTGTTGTTCATGGCAAACGGAGCCGTCGCCGATCTCATCATCGAGGGACGACGGCGCAGATTCTCGGCGATAGCTTCGGCCGTGATTCTGGTCTTCGTCGTCGGCTACGGTTACGTGCGAACCAACCGGATCGCCAACGCGCGTGCGAGCGCGCCGAAGCTCAGGGTGGGAATTGTCCAGCCGAATGTCGCTAACGATCAGGCGGAGGAGCGCAGTTACCTGAAAGCTCCGCGCACGCTGACTGAGATTCAACAACGTTCGGCGGAGCTGGAACAAGCGGGCGCAGAGCTTATCATCTGGCCTGAGACGGGCTACGCCACTCCTCTCTCTCGCCGCGTGGGAGAGGACTTGCCGCCCTATCATCCACAGCGTATCCGCACAGGCTTTACGACGCCGCTCATCCTCGGAGTCGTGACCTACGACGAAAGCTTTACGGAGGAGTCACGCCAGTACAACACGGCGCTGCTGCTTGATCGGGAAGGAAAGTTCACCGGCCGCTACGACAAGAATTCGCTGCTGGCGTTCGGCGAGTACGTGCCGGGAACGGAAACCTTTCCGAGCATCAAACAGCTCTCCCCGGTCGCCAGCCGTTTCACTCCCGGCGCGGATGTGGCGGTCTTCTCCTTTCAGGCGACGGACGGCCGCGAGTGGCGGATCGGGCCGCTGATCTGCCTCGAAGACATCATCCCTTCGTTGGGGCGCAAGTTGGCTGCGCGCCATCCGCACTTGCTGGTGAACGTGACGGACGATTCGTGGTTCGGCGACACGAGCGAGCCCTGGCAGCATCTCGCCCTCAGCGTTTTTCGCACCGTTGAGCTGCGCACCGAAATGGTCAGAGCCGTGAATCCGGGCGTCTCCGCTTACATAGATGCTACCGGTCGCGTCTACGCGAAAACCTATGCGCTCGATCCCACAACGGATCATCGCGGCGCTGACAAGCTGCTCGCGGAGGTCGCACTGATCGAGGGAGGCCACACCGTTTACTCGGCCGTGGGCGACGTGTTCGGCTACGCGTGTGTTGCGAGCACGCTTTTCTTATGGCTCATTCTGCCGCGGCTCGGCGAGAGGATGCGGCGGCGTAGAGCTTCAGCTTAAAAAAATAAAGGCGGCCCGCAGGCCGCCTTTACTTTCGTGTTTCGGAAGCTCGCGCCTAGCGGCTTGAGCGTCCTCCTGCCACTGCCGGTGCCGCGACAAAGTCTATGTTCGAGACGTTGTTGTTGATCTGCAACGTCTGCGGCG
>JAFBAJ010000173.1 GCA_019247865.1 Acidobacteriota bacterium | reverse complement strand
TTCGGCCTCGGGAGCGGCGCATCCGACATCGCCGCGATGATGTCGCGCGCCGGCTGGTTGGGCACGAGCGGAGCATGCGGATGCGCCGCTTCACGCTCTTCCAACTGGACGACGATGCGCGGGCGCAGGTTGCCGTTAGCCTGCTTCTCAAGCTGCTGCAGGACACGCGTCGAATCAAAGCGCGGGCGCGGCGGAGCTTCGGGCACGGCCTTGCGCCCGACCGCCGTCAACTGATCGCTCGCGCGACGGCGCACGTCCACTTCGCCCGGATTATGCAGGATCTGCGTCGGCGGCATCGCCGCATCCGACAACTCGTCCCAGAACTCCTGCACGGTTTGATATCGCTCCTGCGGATTGTTCTGCGTCGCGCGCTCCAGCACACGCAGCACGGACGAAGCCCACGAGCGTCCCGCGAGGGATTCGGGCATGGCCGTGATCGGGCGATGCGAAAAGCGTCTCGGCGGCTCGCCCGCGAGCAGCGTGTAGGTCGTCTTCGCCAGCGAGTAGATGTCCGCCGCAGGGGTCAGGTGCGGCTGCGCGAGC
Source organism: Acidobacteriota bacterium (assembly GCA_019247865.1). Classification (GTDB taxonomy): domain Bacteria; phylum Acidobacteriota; class Blastocatellia; order Pyrinomonadales; family Pyrinomonadaceae; genus JACMLC01. The sequence goes on along the minus strand of JAFBAJ010000173.1, from coordinate 4,275 downwards.
GAGGCCGTGAGCGTGTCCAGTTGCCCCGTCTGAAGCAGAGGATTGTGCTCCGGCGGAGCATAGACGTTGGTGCCGACGCGCGTGATGGCTCCTTCCGTCGCTTCGATCTTCGCCACGCCGAAGTCCGCGATCTTGACCGTCTGACCGTCCGCCGTGAGCAGCAGGTTCTGCGGCTTGATGTCGCGATGTATGACGTGGCACTCGTGCGCGTGCGCGAGCCCGGCCGAGACCTGTTCGAGATAGAAGAGCGCCTGGTCGAGCGCGAGCGGATGTTTGCGGCAATGCGCCGCGAGGTCGCCGCCCGACAGGTATTCGACCACCAGGTAATGAAAGGTTGTCCCGGAGAGATCAATCGCGGTGCCGTGTCCGAGCCGGTTGATGATGTTCGGATGGCGCACGCGGTCGAGCGCGACCGCCTCGTTCTGAAAATTCTGGATCAGCGTGTGCTCAAGCTCTTCGTCCGGCACGCCCTGCAAGAGGACGTTCAGCGCCTTGATGACGACCAGCGCGTGCGGATGGTCGTCCGGCACGGCGATGTCGCGCGCGATATAGATCTCTGCATAGCTGCCGCGCCCCAGACATTCCTGTATGTCATAGCGGTTGTCCAGCCTGCATTGTTGGAGCTTGAGTTCCGTCATCCGTCCGCGTTTTCAGATGTCACTGGGGCGCAATTTAGATGCTCTCCGGCCGCGAGCGTTTCTACGGCTGCATCTGGATCGGAGCCGCGCCCGCGCCATTCGTTCCCGTCGTAAACTGGTTAGCGCTGTTCGTGCTCTGGCTGCTGTTGGGGGGCGTCGATTTATCAATCACTTCATCAATCGCGGTGGCCGCCTTAGCCTGCTCGGCCAGAGTGCCGGATTTCATCGCCGCGACCGCCGCCGAAAGCTTCGTCTCGATCTTGAGTTGATCGCGCGCGGGTCGATCTTTCAACATCTCCGCAGCCTTATTCAAAGCCGTGCTCGCCTCCGCGTACTTGCCGGAGAGGAGCATCGCACGGCCGTATAGATAAAGGAACTCCGGGTCGCTCGAAGTCATGGGGGTATCGCCCTGCTCACTGCTCAAACGCGAAGCCATCTTCACAGGGGCTTCGTCCACCTCATGCCGCTTGCGGTCGAACTCCGAAACCGTGGGGGCCGGAGTCGGCGTGGGCGTCGTCAGGGTCGGCGGGGCCTGAGCCAGGGCGTCTCGCCGCTGTTTCCACATCCCGCCGAAAAAGGCCGCGACGCCGATGCCCGCCGCCAGCAGCAATAGAAAGAACGTCAACAACACTTTCCCGAAGGCGCTGCGACGACGCGGCGCGGCGGCAACCTGTGCGGGAGCAGCGGAGCCGCTCGTCGCGGCCGGCATCACCACCTGCGCATTCTCTGCCGGAGGAGCGCTCGGAGAGAGCGGTCGCACAGCATCAACCGTTTCATGCAGCGACGGGTCTTCCGTTTGGTGCAGGTCCGCGAGCTTGTGATCTCCGCTGAGGGTCGCAGCGAGCGCGCTTCTGGCGACTGTGACCGTTCGCTCGTCATCGTCGCCCGCAGCCGCGCCCGTGCGTTCGCCGACGCGCACGATGACCGCCGTCAGATTGTCCTCCGCACCCCGCTCGTAGCAGCGCCGCTTCATCTCGGCGCAGATCGAATCCAGATCCTGTGCGCTGTCGAGCAGCTCCGTCAGCTCGTTGTCCGGAAGGTGGCGCGTGATGCCGTCGGAGCAGAGCAGGAACGCAGTCCCGTCCGTGACTTCAATCGTCTTCATGTCAACTTCGACGCCCTCTTCGGCTCCGAGCGCGCGGCTGATGACGTTGCGGCTCGGATGATGCGCGGCCTGCGCGGGCGTCATGCGTCCGGCTCTGACCTCTTCCTCGACGACCGAATGGTCACGCGTCTCTCTGTGCAGCCGTCCGTCCGGAGTCAGGCGATAGAGGCGCGAGTCCCCGACGTGTCCGATGGTCGCGACGTGGCCGTCGAGGTGGAGCGCGACGATAGTCGTCGCCATCATCTGCAACTTAGGATGTTCGCGCGCCATGCGATGGATCGAAGAGTTGGCGCGCTGAATCGCGATCTCCATCAGGTCTTCGACATCTGCGTTGGGCTCCTGATGACGAAAAGCCTCGTCCAGCACTTCCATCGCGGTTTGCGAGGCGACCTCTCCGGCCTGCGCGCCGCCGACGCCGTCCGCGACCGCGAAGATGCGCCGCTCCGCGTCCGCGAGAAAAGAGTCCTCGTTGAGCGGGCGCTTCTGGCTGAGGCCGCGATCAGTCACCGCCGCCGAGACAATCTTGACTGATTGATTATTCATTGTACCGCCTCCGGAACTGTTGGGTCGCTGACGCCGATCGCTTCGGGCCGCGCCACCGCCGCGCGTACTTCCGCCGCGTTGCGATGTGAAAAGGCCATCAGCATTCCGAGCATGGCAAAACTTGTAATCAAACTAAAACCGCCGTGACTGACGAAGGGCAGAGTGATCCCCGTCATCGGCAGCGCACGCGTGATGCCGCCAATATTGACCAGCGCCTGAAAGCCGATAAAGGCCGTCAGCCCGGCCGCGCACAGCTTGGTAAACATATCACGCGCATCGAGCGAAGTGCGAACGCCCGCGCTGACGAAAACGATCAACGCCAGAATCACAATCGCGCCTCCGGCTAAACCCATCTCTTCGCCGATGGCCGCGTAGATGTAGTCCGAGTCGGCCACCGGAATCACTTCCGCGTAACCGAGGCCCAGGCCCCGCCCGGTGTTCTTGCCCGCCGAGACGCCGAAGATGGCCTGCGCCGGCTGGAACGCCACGCGGTCGAACCAGATGTCCACGTTGACCACGTTCTGCATCGCCGGGCTCTGCTCGGCCAGCTCGCGCATCTTGGGGTCTTTGGCTAAAGCCTCATCGTAATCCTTCTTCCACCACGGCACGTTCGGCGAAGGCGGATCGAAGCCGTCGAGCCAGAGATGAAAGCGCTGCTGGATGCGAGAGGGCAGCGCGGCCGAGACGGGTCGCGCCAGGGTCGGCAGGAGCGGAACCTTCTCCTGCACGTCCTGCGGGAGCGCGCCGACGACGAGAATGCCGACGACCAGCAGGACCGAGCCGACAAAGAGAAAGAGCTGCGGCCAGCGCCTGACCGCGACCAGATAGAGCGTCGCGTAGGCTCCGCTGAAGACGAGCATCTGCCCGAAATCTTTGAGCGCGAAGAAGGGAATGAAGGGCATCAGCGCCATCGCCAGGAGCGGCACGACATCGCGCGCGCTCGGGATGCCCCAGTAGGTTCGCGCCAGCTCCTTGTAACGCGCCGTCAGGATGCCCGCGAAGCCCAGCAGGAAGGGAATCTTCGACGGCTCCCACGGCGTCATGTTGCCGATGGCCTTGCCCGCGCTCGAAGTGATGACGGCGAGCGTCAAGGGCGCCAGCGTGATGAGCACGATGACGAAACCGTGCCGCTGTATGAAGAGCAGGAAGTCGTCTCGCAGGCAGAAGAAATAGGCGACGGCGAAGGCGAAGAAAGAGAAGAGCGGAATCCACGTCTGCCCGGACGTGAGGGCGTCGCCGATGGAATACTTGGCCGGGATGGCGGCCTCTTCTTCCAGATCGGTCGGCTTAGGCGGCGTGGCCGGGAGGCCCATCAGCCGCTTCTTCTCCGCGTCGTAATGCTCGTTGATATAACGCAGGCGCTGCGTGTCTGCCTTCTGCTCGCGCGCCTGCGACTTGTTCTTCGCGTTGTATTCCGGGTCGCTGTAGAGACGGTACTGCACCAGCATCCCGACCGAGAAGAGCAGGATCGCGGTCGTGTAGAGCGTCCAGTTGCCTGCGAAGCGCGTGACGCGCGTCAGCAGAAAGACGAGAAAGATGATCGGCACATAGAGCATCAGGTCGCGCGTAGTAGAGACCCACGATGTCTCGTAGCCGCGAATCAGCGCGGCGCGATGCACTGCGTAGTAGCCGACGATCTCAAATCCGATGATCAGCAGGAGCGCGATGAGATGTGACGAGGCGCGGTTTTTCATAAAAACAGAAGTCGGAAGTCAGGAGACGGAAGTCAGCAGCTCCTATTGGTTAATGTCGCCGAAGGGGCGCGGCTTTGTCGCTTTGGGCTTAGGAGTCGCCTGACTCTTAGGTGCCTGGTTATTATTTCCCTGATTGTTATTGGCCGGTTGCGGTTTGTCGCCGAACAATCCGAGCTCTCTGGCTTTGAGCACGAGCGCGGCGGCGACGGGCGCGGCGGCCTTTGAGCCGTAACCGCCGCCTTCGATGATGACGGCGATGGCGAGCTGCGGGCGCTCCAGCGGGGCGATGCAGAGA
>JAFBAJ010000169.1 GCA_019247865.1 Acidobacteriota bacterium | reverse complement strand
TACCGGAATACTTACGACGAACCTCGAGAGGTGCTGGCGCGTTCGGGGCAAGTAATCGAGCCGCCCCGTTCTCGCGAAAGAAGTTTCTGCTGCGGGGCTGGTGGCGGCTTGGCCTTCCTGGGCGAAGAAAAGGGCGAACGACTCAGTCACAATCGGGCGAAAGAACTGGTTGCAACCGGCGCCGATATCGTGGGCGCCGCGTGTCCGTTCTGCAATACGATGTTTCGCGATGCCCTGACGAACATCTCGCCGAATCCACCGAAGCTCATGGACATCGCTCAGATCGCCGCTGCTGCGCTTCCTGTTTCCGTCACTCCGAGCAGCACACCGAACTAACATGTCGACCGTAATGCCCGCAATCTTCTTCGGACACGGCAATCCGATGAACGCGCTCCTGCAGAACGACTACACGGAGGGCTGGGCGGCTCTGGGCCGTGAGCTGCCGCGCCCGCAGGCTGTGCTCTGCGTCTCCGCGCACTGGTATTTTCCGGCGACGGCGGTGACGGCCAACGCCGCGCCGCGCACGATCCACGACTTCGGCGGATTTCCGCGCGAGCTGTACGAGGTCAGGTATCCTGCGCCCGGCAGCCCTTCGCTGGCGCGGCGCGTGCAGGAGCTGCTGCGGCCCGTCCAGGTCAAATCAGATGAGAGCTGGGGGCTCGATCACGGCACGTGGTCTGTCCTCTGCCACGTTTTCCCGGAGGCGGACGTGCCCGTCGTCCAGCTCAGCATAGACGAAACTGAACCGCCGGAATTTCATTACGAGCTGGGACGGCGGCTCAGCCCTTTGCGCGAGGAGGGCGTGCTTGTCCTGGGGAGCGGCAATCTGGTGCACAACCTGCACACCTACACGTGGGGGCGGCACAGGGTCGAGCCCTTCGACTGGGCCGTGCGCTTCGAGCAGCAGGCGCGCGAGTTGATGTCGAGCGGCAACGACGCGCCGCTCGTGAATTATGAGCAGCTCGGACGCGACGCGCAGCTTTCGGCTCCGACGCCGGATCACTACCTGCCGCTGCTCTACGTCCTCGGCCTGCGCAGGGCGGGCGAAGAAGTCTCCTTCCCGGTCGCAGGCATGGACGGCGGCTCGGTCTCGATGCTGACGATCAGGCTCGGATAAGCCACAGATGAACGCGGACCAGCACGGATCTAAATTTTAATTCCGATCCGTGCTGGTCCGCGTTTATCTGTGGCCTCTTTATTTGCTTTTGATCGAAGTCTTCTCCGACAGAACCCATTTCTGCGGGTCGAGCTCGATCTTCTTGGGACGCATCGGGAGCTTGATTTGGAACGGCGTCCTGGGGCCGAGCGCCGCCACGGTTCCGGCCGCCCATTTTTTATCGTCGAAGAAAAAGATCAGCGGCAGCGGCATGAACCAATCGTCCGGCACTTTGTCCTGGAGGACGTTGCCGCTGACCAACACCGTCCCGTCCGGCTGATCCTGTATCTGGTACTCGACCTCATAGGTCGGGAGCGGCGAATCGTAGACCCACTGGTTGAAGAACCAGTTGAGGTCTTTGAGCTTGTACTTCTGCGCGATCGGAGTTTTGGCGAAGTGCTCGTTGGCGACCAGACGGAAATCGTCGGTCGAGGCGACGCTGTCTCGATGACGTTCGACGAAATCCGTCATCATCTCGAAGAATGCCTTGTCGTCGCCGGTCGCCGGATTCATCATCAGGAAGTGCAGCATCCTGAGCACGAGCGCGCCCTTGTTGTAGATCAGAGCCTGATACGCGCCGTAGGTCTTGTTCGTGCTCAGGCGATGGCCGGCGATGATCGGCCCCACGTCGTTGAGCCGTCCCTTGCCGAGGCCGGTCTTGGTCTCCGGCGGCTCCTTCAACGAGCGGCGCATCTGTCCGATCAGCTCGTCGCTCCCGCCCGTGCCCTTCTCGCGCAGCGCCGTGTAGAGGATGCCGGAGTATTCGGCGAAGCCCTCGCTCAGCCACTGGTCTCGGTACGAGCGCCAGATCACGATGTCGCCCCACCACTGGTGCGCCGTCTCGTGCGAGATGAAAGAGTAGGTGTACTTGTCCGCGCGGTCGGAAGAGGGCAGCAGGAGCATGCTTGCGAAGCCCTGCCCGTACGGGAACGGATGATAGGTCGCGCCGAAGACCGGGTACGGGTATTTGCCGAAGAGCGCGCTGAAATACCTGACCGCGTTATCCAGCTCGGCCAGCACGAAGTCCTCCTTGATCGCGAGATAGCCGCCCGGCAGCGAGTTGAACTCGACCGGGATCGTCTCGCCCGTCTTTTCAAACTTGACCATCTGCGTGTGCCGCTCGAACGGGCCGAGCGCAAAGGTGGCGAAGCCGATGGGCTGCTGAATCCGATACTTCGTGACCATGTCATCTTTGCTTTCGGGGTCCGCCTCTTCGCTGAGGCGCTGGCCGACGGTCGCAATCTTGTACTTCTTGCGATGATGAAAGGTCAGGTCGAAGGTCGAGCGGTCGAGATAGCCGTGGCGCGGATACCAGTCGGTGGTCGAGACCGGATAGTAACAGTCGCGTATGATGTCCGGGTCCATAATGAAGTCGCCTTCAAAGGAGAGCTCCAGCTCAAGCTTTTCTCCCGGCTGCGCCGCGCGCGGCAGGAAGAGCGCCAGTCCGCCCTCCCAGTCCTCCTGCGCAGAGGCCAGCTCCTCTCCGCCCAGTCGCGCAGACCTCAGGCGCAACTGCTTCTTCAACCTTCCGCTCTCGTACTCCGGGAGCGATTCGCCGATGACGAAAGAGACCGCGCGCACGTTCGGCTTGAGCACCTGTGCGGCGACCGTCGTGCTCATCCGGAGCTTGTCGGTCGGCTGGCGCAGGTCCAGATCCATGCGGTAATGCGTGATGTCGATCAGGTTATTGACGTCCGAATACTCGACCTGATTGCGCCGGTAATCTTCGAGCCCGTAGAAGGCCAGCCACGTGTCGTTGCCGTAAAGGTCGCCCTGATAGGAGAAGATCAATCCCTTCTCGCCCGCGTTGAGGCCGAAGTGATTGACCGGAATGCGATTCTGATAATCGAGCAGCATGCTGAAGCGGCCGCGCTCGCCGCCGTCGAAGTTGGCGAAGAAGAAGCCCGGCTTCTCGCCGTTGAGAAGCGAGAGCGCGACGCGCGCGGAGAGGTTCGCGCCCGTCTCTTTGAGAATGCGCGCGTCAAGCTCAGACGCCAGCTTCTGCGCCTTCTCGTTGGCGGCTCCGCCCGCGCTCACGTTCTTGCCGATGAAGTCGAAAGTATCATCCGAGAACCTGAGCACGGCGGTCTTGAAGCCGGACATCACGGATTCAACTCCGAGCATGCGTTTGAGATTGCCCTGCTCGAACTTGTTGGGCGGAGCGTCGGCGCGAAAACTGCCCTGCCCGATAAAGACCGCGGTCGTGACGTGTCCCTCGACCGGCGCGGAAAAATAGAACGTGCCGTCGAAAGTCATCTCAACGCGGTCGCGCTTGAGGAGCAGGTTGTGCGCCTCGGCCGAGCCGCCGGTCAGCGCCGCCGCGCGGATCCGGTCATACATCTCTTTGCCTTTGGCCGAGAGATTGTCCTGCGCATAAGCGGACGGCGTCAGCAGGAGGAGCAGGAGGAGGGAAAGCATCCCGATGGATTTGAAGATCAGATTGTTCATTTGAGATATAGCCTTTGAAAAATTGTTTTTAAGTGCCGGGATTGTAAGGGATTAGACTCGGAAAACCGTGGGTCTGGGCTACTGGCGACGCGGCGCGACGCAGATATATACCACATAACGCAACTCGCGCGCATCCTTCCGTCATATCTCTGTTGCAGATGTTTGAGGTTCAGGGTATAAGCAATCAGAAATTAAAAATTCCCCTCTCTTAAAGGAGAAGCAGATGATGAAGAACAAATTGGTGCTCAAAAGTTTGGCGATGGTGGCAATTATCCTGCTCGCGAGTTCGAGCCTGACGGCGCAGACGCGAGTTAAATTTCGGCGCGGAACCAACTCGGCGACGCTGACGGGCCGGCTCGGAGCGGGCGGCGTGCGCACCTACGTCCTGCGCGCTTCGGCCGGTCAGAGCCTGACGGCGACGCTCAGCTCCAGCAACGGCAAAGTGGATTTCACGCAGGGCAACGTCCACGATACGCAGTACAGCCGGACGCTCGACTACAACGGCGATGTCGAGATCATGATCGATAATCACGGCCGCCCGACCAACTACACGCTGACCATCTCGATTCAATAAAAATTCTCACGCCAAGGCGCAAAGACGCAAAGGAAAGCTTAACTGTTTTCCTTTGCGTCTTTGCGCCTTGGCGTGAGCTTATTTCGCGGCGACGTTGACGAGCTTGTCGGGGACGACCTTGACCATCACGACCTGTTTGCCTTCGAGGCGGCCCTGCACCTTCTCGTTGCCGAGCGCGAGATTTCTCAGCTCATCTTCCGAGAGCCCGCGCGCCGCCGTGACCTTGTCGCAGATCTTGCCGTTGACCTGGAGCACGATGGTCACCTCGTCGTCCAGCGTGAGCGCCGGATCGAACGTCGGCCACGCTTCATAGGTGATCGTCTTTTCGTGTCCGAGCTTCTGCCAGAGCTCTTCGGCAAGATGCGGCGCGAAGGGCGAGAGCAGGCGGATGAAAGTCTCCATCATGCCGCGCGGATAGACCGGCGCGTGGTGCAGCTCGTTGATAAAGATCATCATCTGCGAGATGGCCGTGTTGAAGCGCAGCGCCTCGATGTCCTCCGTCACCTTCTTGATCGTCTTGTGCAGTAATCGCTGAAGCTCCAGCGGCGGCTCGGCCTCCTGAATCTTCGAATGCAGGCGCTCGTCCTCGTCCACGTAGACGCGCCACACGCGATTGAGGAAACGGAAGACGCCTTCGATGTTCTTGGTGCTCCAGGGCTTGACCTGATCGAGCGGCCCCATGAACATTTCGTAGAGACGCATCGCGTCCGCGCCGTAACGCTCCACGATGTCGTCCGGGTTGACGACGTTGCCGAGCGACTTGGACATCTTGTCCATCTTGACTTCGAGCTCTTCGTGCGTCACCGGATGCAACGGCCGCTCGTTCTCCCACACGACCTCGTCCGGCGGCACATATTCCACCTTGAGCTCTGCGCCAGTGACTTTGTCATAAGCCTTCTCGGCCTGCTTCTCGACGCGCCACTCGACCTGTGCGGGCGGGACTCGCTCGCCCGCGCTGTTGCGATAGCAGCGATAAGCGTAGCCGAGGATCATGCCCTGATTGAAGAGCCGTTGAAAAGGCTCTGTGGTCGAGACCAGGCCGAGGTCGAAGAGCACCTTGTGCCAGAAGCGCGCGTAGATGAGATGCAGCACGGCGTGCTCCGCGCCGCCGACGTAGAGGTCGACGGGCATCCACTGCTTCTCCTTCTCAGGGTCGCAGAACATCTCGTCGTTGTGCGGGTCGATGAAGCGCAGGTAGTACCAGCAGGAGCCGGCCCACTGCGGCATCGTGTTGGTCTCGCGCCGCGCCGCGCGCCCCGTGCGCGGGTCAGTCGTGTCGACCCATTCGGGAATCCCCGCGAGCGGCGATTCGCCCGTGCCCGTGGGCTTGTAGCTCTGCGCGTCCGGCAGGCGCAGGGGCAGCTCACTCGCATCCATCGGCTGATGCGTGCCGTCTTCAAAGAGGAGCACAGGGAACGGCTCGCCCCAGTAGCGCTGGCGCGAGAAGAGCCAGTCGCGCAGCTTGTAATTGATCGCAGCCTTGCCCAGCCCACGCTCTGCGAGCCACGCCGTGATCTTCCGCTTCGCGTCCGGGACTTCGAGTCCGTCGAGCGAGAGCGTGCCGTCCGCCGTCGCAGAGTTCATCAACTGCCCGCCCGAACGTTGCACACGACCGCCGGAGACGACTTCGCCTCCCGCCAGAATCTCCGTCACGGGCAGGCCGAACTTTTCTGCGAACTCGTAATCGCGGTCATCATTGCAGGGCACGCACATGATCGCGCCCGTGCCGTAAGAGGCCAGCACGTAGTCCGCGATCCAGACCGGAATCGCCTCGCCGTTGACCGGGTTCGTGGCATAGCCGCCGGTGAAGACGCCCGTCTTCTGCTTACTCAGTTCGGCGCGCTCCAGGTCGCTCTTGAGGCGCGCCTCCTCCTGATAGGCTTTGACCGCATCGGCCTGCGCGGGAGTCGTCAGCCGCTCGACCAGCGGATGCTCCGGCGCGAGCACCATGAAGGTCGCGCCGAAGAGCGTGTCGGGACGCGTGGTGTAGACGCGTATCTTCTCGTCGGAATTCCGGACGGCGAAATCGAGCTCTGCGCCCTCGGATTTTCCGATCCAGTTGCGCTGCATCTCCTTGATGTTCTCCGGCCAGTCCACCTCGTCCAGATCGTTCAGGAGCCGCTCGGCGTAAGCCGTGATGCGCAGCATCCATTGCCGCATCGTGCGCTTGACGACCGTGTAGCCCTTGTCGATCTGCTCCGGCACCTCTTCATCGGCCAGCACAGTCCCCAGCTCCGGGCACCAGTTGACCGGCACGTCCGCCAGGTAAGCCAAGCCTCTGTTGTAGAGCTGCAAAAAGATCCACTGGCTCCACTTGTAATAGTCCGGGTCGGTCGTGTTGATCTCCCGGTCCCAGTCGTAAGAGAGGCCGAGCATCTTGATCTGCCGGCGGAAGGTCGCGACGTTCTGCTCGGTCGTGATCTTGGGATGCACACCGGTCTTGACCGCGTACTGCTCCGCGGGCAGCCCGAACGCGTCCCACCCCATCGGATGCAGCACGTTGAAGCCGCGCAGCCGCTTGTACCGCGCCACGATGTCCGTCGCCGTGTAGCCTTCAGGATGCCCCACGTGCAGCCTCGCCGCAGAAGGATACGGAAACATATCGAGCACGTAATATTTCGGCTTCGGCGAGAAGTCCTCCGTCCTGAACGTCTTCTTCGCTTCCCAATAGTCCTGCCACTTCTTCTCGATCTGCTTAAACGGATAGGGCATAAATTGATTCCTTTAATGGATTGTCGCTTGAGGTTTGCCGGGCCGGGCGCTCTCTTTTCAAGTGAGTCGCCAGGTTGTGACATCTGCCTGCCGGGCTATGTCTTCGGGAGCAAATTCTCTGTCGAGCGTGTGATCGACGCGTTCGTTGATGCTCTGTGCGACTTTGCGCCAGATGCTCTGGCCGTCGGCCTGGCCGCTGGCGATGAGGCCGCCGACGACTTCGTCCACCAGCTTTTCGTTGCGGGAGATGATGGTCTCCAGGATTTGATTGCGCACCTCCTGCGAGCTCGATCTCTCGCCCTTCGAGCGGGTCAGCACGTCGATCACGGCGAGCGTCCAGCCGCCGCCGCTCGCGGCCTCGTCCGGCCACGCCCAGGCCCCGCCGTCGAAGATCTTTTGCAGCGACTCTCTCTTGCGCGACTGTTGCAGGAAGTTGTTGGCCGCGCCGCAGAAGATTTTGACGCCGCTCGCGAGCAGCTTGTCGACGTGTTCGGGCAGAGTGTTGTCGCCCTCGCCGTTGTTGATCCAGACATCGTACTGCTGCGAGCCGTCGAGGCTCCTGTAAAACTCGTCGTGAGAAGAGGTCAGGGCGCGGATGCCGAACTTCTCGGAGACGAGCTTGCACGCCTTCGCGGATTTGTCGAAGGCCGTGATGTTCTCCGGTCGACAGCCGTCTGCGAGCAGCTTTTCAATCGTCGCCTGACCGACGCCGCCCAGCGCCTCCAACAGAAAGCGTATCTCGCCGAGCGGACGCTCCCTGAAATAGTGCTGCACCAGCTTGACGGCCGTCGCCACCACGCCGTAGCCGGTCGAGTAAGATGACGGCACGCGCGGCCCGCTCAAATCCTCCGGCAGACAGGTGACATAGGACAGGTCCAGCCCGCGCTGCTGCCAGACCTGACACATGGCTTTCCAGTTCGGGCCGGAGACGACGTCCGGCGAGGCCGTGTCGGGACGAATCACGTTGCGCGCCGGGAAAGCCTCGAAGACTCCTCTGGCCTGCGCAGACATCTCCTTGTAATCGTTCAGGAACTTGATGCCCTTGGGGATGATGAGCGTCCCGAGCGCGACGATGGCCTCTTCGGAGAGCCCCTCGATCTTCCGGCCTTCGCGGTCGAGTATGATCCACTCGCCCTTCTTTCCGCCGTGGAGGGTCGGAATGTCCGGGAAGATCATGACCGCCTTGCGGATCATGGCCTGGGCCAGATCCTTGGTGCGGCTGAGGACGGATTTGAGGTCTTTGATCTCTTCGCCCGTGCGATAACAGTCGCCGCCGATAAAGACCGTCAGCTCGTCCATCGGCCGGTAGTTGAAATGGGTCACGACATAAGCCGCGTACACCTCCTGCCGCGAGCTTAAAAGAGACTTGAGCTCCTCCGCGATGCGCGCCTCGTCCTCGAAGCCGCGCGTGGCCTCGGCGATGGAGTCCGGGCTGAGCCTGATGATGGAGGCGGTGATCGAGTAGACGCCCTCGCTCCGGCGCAGCTCAACCAGCTTCTCAAGGCCGTC
>JAFBAJ010000132.1 GCA_019247865.1 Acidobacteriota bacterium | reverse complement strand
GCTCGTTGCGGTCGTTCGTCGCCTCCGCGAGCACGTGCACCTTGTCGTCGAAAGAGACGACGAGCACGCGGTCTTCCGGCCGGAGCTGGTCTATGAAAGCGATGGCCGCGTCCTGTATCTCGTCCAGACGAAAGCGCGTCGAGTCGCTGACATCCAGCACCAGTGCCACCGTGAAAGGCTTCTCGGCCGAAGCGAAGTAGGCGACGCGCTGTTCGACTCCGTCCTCGAAGATACGAAAGTCCTCTTTCTGCAGATCCGGAATGTACCTGCCGTCGCGGTCCGATACGCTGACAGGGATGCTGACCAGCGCTGTCTCGACGCGCACGACATCGCCGTCTCCGACCTCTTCCGGGCCGTCGTCCTGCGGAGCGGACGGCTGCGTCTGCCCGGTCTGGCCGATGTTGCCGGTCAGGACGGGCGGGCGGCGCGGCGCTGTCGGCTGCGGCGCAGGCTCTGCCGAATCTTCTTCCGGCTGCTGTTGCGGCACGCTCGCGGGCTGCTCCGTAACGCGGCGCGGGCGCGTCTGCGCGCTCGAAGTTGAAACGGCGAAAAGAGAGAGGGAGAGGAGCAGGACAAAGGGGACGAACTTTTTCATGGCGCTTTTGCTCCGGTTAAGGACGACTCGCTGAACGGCTGCACACGCACATCTGCTTGATGCGCGGAGGCTCAGATGCAGCTTCAACACGAGGCGTTGGCAATAGGGAGAGAATTACGAGACTAAAGATAATACTATCGCCTGGTCGGCGCAAGATTCAAAACGCAAGGAATAGCCACAGAGACACAGAGGCACAGAGAAGATTTAAGTATTTTAGCTTTCCTCTGTGACTCTGTGTCTCTGTGGCAAAACTATATTTCTAGCTCGCGTATCTTTCTTCCACCGTCAGGGCGAAGACGAACATGCCCGTGAGGCCGATGGCGGAGGCGAGGGCGAAGGGCGTTTGCGGCGCGAGTTGCCAGAGCAGTCCGCCGATGGCCGCCGCCGGAGTGATCGAAAGGCTGCGCATGAGGTAATAGAGCCCGACCGTGCGCGCTCTTAAAGCGGGCTCTGCGAAGTCCACGATCATGGCTTTGCGCGACGGCTCGCCGATCTCTCTGAGGCCGCCGATGATGAAGGCGATGACGAGCGTGCCGAAGCCTTTTGACAGCATGACCGCCAGCGGGAAGAGCGCGAAGCAGGCGAAGGTCGCAATGACGAAGGGCTTGCGACCGATGCGATCCGCGATCTTCGCAGCAGGAATGTAGACCACGATTGCCGTCGCCATCTGGATCGCGACCAGCACGCCGAACTGTGCGACAGAGACGCCGATCACATCCGTCACGTAGAGGATAATCAGCACTTCTGTCATCCCCTCGCAGGTGCGTATGATGATGTCCGAGATCAGCAGGCGCTTGAGCGCGTGATGAAATGAGCGCCACACGCCGCGCAGGCGCGTCGGCTCGCCCGTGATGATGGGAATGTTGATGGCGCGCACGAGGAGCGCGCTGATGCCCGCTAAGATCAGCGTCAGGAAGAGGCCGCGTCGCACGCCGGACTTGATGCCGACCGCCGCGATCATCGCTCCGCCGACGAGCGGCGCGAGCGTCATCGGCACGCGCTTTAACATGGACTGCAACGTAAAGCCCATCGCGCGCTTCTCGCGCGGCAGAGCGTCGCCGATGACCGCGAAGATCGCGGGCGAAGCCATCCCGGCCCAGGCCATCGAAGTGGCGAGGCCGACGAAGACATACGGCCATGTCGGGCTCAGCAGGTAGATGAGATAGCCGACCGAAGCCAGTGCGATGAAAGAGAGAAATGCCTTGCGGCGTCCGAAACGGTCTGCCAGCCAGCCGCCCGGATATTGATAGATCGCGTCGAAGAAATCTTTCGTCGTGCCGAAGAGCCCGATGGCGAGCGTGCCCGCGCCGAGCGCCTCAAGGTATTTGGGCAAAAAGCGCTTCCAGAACTCTTCGCCCATGCCGAGCAGAAAGGCTGCGGCCGAGACGATGAGCACGTTGCGCTCCAGGCCCAGATAGCTCGCCACGCGCGCGCGCCGCGTCGGAACTCTCTCTGCGTCCTCGTCCATAAAAATTATCTCAGCTTCGAGCTTTGGGCTTTGAGAGCTCGTCGAGCGCGGCTGCGGCGAGCGTGTGAAACCTGCGGCGTGTGCTGTTGATGTTGGCGAAGGGTGGCGTGCGCGCGTGCGTGCGGTTGGTGAGGAGGATGTAGGTGCGCTCTCCGTTCGGGTCGATCCAGCAGCTCGTGCCGGTAAAGCCCAGGTGGCCGAAGCTGTCCGGCGGAAGGCTCGTCCCGGCCGTCGAGTCTTTCGTCGCGGCCAGTTGCCACGCGAAGGAGCGCGCCTCCGCTAAACCTTCCGTCAGGTTCGTGCGAAAGAGCGCGCAGGTCTGCGGCTGCAACAGCTCCGTCCGCCCGGCCAGAAATTGATTCGCCAGGCGCAGCGTCTCACGCGCATCCGAAAAGAGCCCCGCATGTCCCGCCGCGCCGCCCAGAAAATGCGCGTTGCCGTCATGCACTTCACCCCAGATCAACTGCTCGCGCCAGCCCTGAAATCGTTCGGCGTCAGCCCTGCACATCTCGCGCTCATAAGCGTTGCCCAGCTCGCACGCGGCCATTTCGGTCTGCCATGCCTGAGCCGGATTGAAGAAGGTGCGGCCTAAATTTAAGGGCTCGAAGAGCTGTTCGCGTGCGAGCGACGCGAGGCTGTTGCCGGTCACTCTTTCGAGCAGCAGCCCGAGCGTGATAAAGCCGAGGTCGCTGTAGAGCACCTGTGTGCCGGGCGAATATTCGAGCGGCTCCGCGGCGATGGTTTCGAGTGTGCGCGCACGCTCTCCGCCCGTCGTCAGATAGAGCGGTCGCCACGCGGGCAGCCCTGAAGTATGAGAGGCAAGCTGTCTGAG
>JAFBAJ010000036.1 GCA_019247865.1 Acidobacteriota bacterium | reverse complement strand
CGGGATAGAGTTTTACGAAGTGCGCGTGCTCCAGCGTTGAGGTCAAAAGCTGCTCGACAGGCTGGTGGCGACCTGAATTCAACTCTCTGCGTGAACTCTGCGTCTCTGCGTTGAGTATTTTGTATCATCATCTCAACGCAGAGACGCAGAGAAGTCGCAGAGGATACGCAGAGAAAAACAATTTAGGATATTACTGACAGGCTCAGGTAGTCACGCGCTGCTGTATGAGGACTTGAAAGCTCTGGCTCATGCCGCCGGGCAGGATCAGTTCGCGCGCGCCTGTGCGGAGGGCGAGGGCTGCGGCTTCACTGGGCGTTGAGGCGGTGAGGTGTTCCAGTTGCTCTAACAATCCGGCGCGCAGGAGGAAGCGGTCTTGCGGCTCAAGGCTCAGAGTTTCAAGGCCGCATCCGGCTCCGGCACGTTGGAGTGCCGTCCAGTTGACGGTCGTCGTCAGGTCATGTGTGCCGGGTTCGTCGAGCAGGTTATCTTTGAAACGATGCTGTGCGAACGCGCGCAGGGTTCCTGCGCGGCGACTCTCAGGGTCGTAAAGCAACGCGGCTTCGGCTCCGTAATCCACGGAGATAAGGTAGCCGCGTCCGAGCATTGCGGCGGCGCGGCAGAGCCATTCGGTTGCGGCGAGATTGACCTCCGCCATCTGGCCTTCGCAGAGGCGCACGCCGGACTCTTCAAGATAAGAGGCAAGCTGTACGGACTCCGGCTCGCGTTCCGCCCAGATGAACTCGTCTGCTTCGTTGAGGCCGACACATAGCTCATGTAATTTGCCTGCGCGGAAGACGACGCGATGCACAGGCAGGGCGTCAAGCAACTCGTTCGAGAAGATAAGGCCCGCGTCGAACGGCTCGACGATCTCATCCGAACGCACAAAGCCGACGTGGTCGGCGTATGTGCTCAGCCGCAGGCGCAGACGCTCGACGGCTGCGTCGCTCACTTCATCGATCAGGTAGCGCGTGGCTTTGAAGACCTGCGGATACCTGTCCGAAAGTATTTCCAGCACGCCCTCTGCGAAATCGCCCGCGCCCGCGCCCGCTTCGAGAATCGTCCACGCGCCGGGCGAGCCGAGTTCCGTATAAAGCTGTGCGAAATATCCCGCGAAGGTCGCGGCGAAGAGCGGGCTGCGTTCGGGGCTCGTGCGGTAGTCGCCTGCGCGTCCCCACGGCTGCGCGTCGCGGCGGCAATAGTAGCCCTCGCGCTCGTCATAGAGCGCGGCTTTCATCCAATCGCGGAAAGAGATCGCGCCTTCGCGGCGGATGCGCGCGCGCAGGCGTGCGGCGAGCGTGAGGGCGCGGCTCTCGTCTGCTTGGGAGGCTTTCATGTGCGATCAGAAATTGTTGAGAGCTGTGCTCAAACGACCTAACGCTCCGGCTTGTCCGGCTCTTTTTCGAGCAGGCGCGTCGTGTTCTCAGTGACGCTGCCGGGCGGCTGGATGATCTCGGACGTGTGCTGTCTGAACGAAGGGATGTGTTGCGGCTGCTGCTGTCCGGGCGGCAGTGCGGCCTGGTGCGGCGGCTGTGCGAAGGGGGCCGGCACGTGATGCGGCGGCAGATAGTTCGGCGAGAGCGTGTAATATTTTTTCGCGCTCTCCTCGAAGATCAGCGCGTAGAGAATCCTGAGCGGGCCGCCGACGAAGCCGATGATGGCGGAGATCACTGTGAACAGCTCCGGCGTATGCAGATAGCTATTGAAAGCGCCGAAGAGGCTCGTCAGCACGATGCCGAGCATAATCAGCGTCACGCCCTGCTTCACGCCCCTGCGTCGCGGCGAGAGCTGCTCGTCGCCGGGCGAGGACTGTTTCGGCAGCACGCCGCCGTTGGCGACGAGTGCGTTCACGGTGCCGAGCGGAAAGCCGCAACGCGAGCAGAAACGGACTTCGCCCGGAACCTGTTGCTGGCCGCACTGCGGGCAATGCATGGGAAGAGTTCTCTCCTTCTTGAGGCGATCTGAACAGTCTTAGACGCGCGGCAGTCTCGCGTCGGAAAAGAGCCTGAACGTGGCGAAGGCGCGCCCCTGATGATGCGCCGCACGGACAAGCGTCTCAAGCAGCAAGGCATGAAGCGTGCTCATCTCGCCCGACGGCACCGCGATCTCTTTGAGCAGATCCGCGTCGCTTTGAAAAAGCTCGAAGCCGCGCCGCCGCGTCGCTTCGACCTCGTGCAGGTACTCCGCGATCAGCTCGGCCGTAGCGAGCGTTTCCGGCAGCGTCCACTCGAACGGGTCGTCCCAGAGGTTCGTCGTGATGCCGCCGAAAGTCTGCTCGACCGCACCGGCGCTGCGCAGCAGGTGTTCGCCGCAGGAGTAGACAGGGAAAGCTCCTGCGCTCTCACGCGGCTGCCAGTAGAGCTTCGACGCCGGAACCGACGCGAGCACGGCGAGCCCGCTTTCATGCAGCCGCGCGAACTGCTCGTCCAGCGCCGAAACCAATCTGCTCATTTAACCCACGATCTCATGAACGATTGAGTTGATAAAAAGTTCTCACTTTGCGCGCCGGTCAGATTCCTCCAGAATCGTCCCGAAGCTTCTGCCGCCGAAGTTGAAGCCTGTGCGGACGCGCCCTTTCGCTCCGACCTGCGAGCCGCGCGAGGGCACGCCCCTGCGCGTGATGACCCAGATCGTGCCCGACCCGTCATCTATCTCGTACGCGCCGCTGTCGAGAAAACCGTAACTGTCCCGCACCGTCCCGCCAATCGCCACTTCCTTGTTGCGATAACGTCCGGGGTCGGCGTTGATCTTCGAGATGGACTCGCGGTTCGGACAGGCCGTGAAAAAGAGTGTCCCGACGAGGATAAGCGATAGCGCAACTATGCGACGGTTCAAGTTCATGTGCATCTCCTTTGAAGCTGTTTGATCTACTGTTCGAGGAGAGCGACACGATAATAGCACGCATTTACAGCTCATAAAATTCTGAGCTTTAATTTTTGTTTCACTCCTTATGCAGCAGTGAGAATAGTTGTGAAGAATTCGAGATTCTGAATATTCTTAATGTCAACCAGTTGTTCTTGGTTCAAAGATACAGGTAACCGAGATACAAGTCTTACATCCGTATATACGATAAAGATAGACTTTTTTAATCCCCAAGCTGCTCCTAGTTCCTGCAAAACCCAAGGTGATTCGACAGAGTTTGGCGTTAATATCATGATAAATATATCGGAACTGGAGAGTTCGGATTTTAACCGTGAGACCCAATCTTCCCCCGCACTCAATTTGTCTGTGCTAAATATCTGAAGATCAGGAGCTGCGGCTAGAGCCCAGCGCAATTCATGCACAAATTCTACATCTTGAGCTGCATAGCTAAGAAAGATTTTTGGAGATGTTTTGTCCTTCTCTTTCATTTAAATTTCCTTTATCCGCTCTAAGAGCTCTTCCAGATACTTTGTTTCAAACTCGTTAAGGTCTATGGCCTTATATGGAACAATTATATCCGGCATTTCTTTAGGAGTCACCTTATCGGTAATCGCGATAATACGCTTATCTAACCCCCAAGCAGCTCCTATTTCCGTTAAGACCCAGGGACGTTCTACGGAATATCGACTCATCAACACCAACAGCTCGTCACATTTTTGAATATTGATTTTAATCACCTCCGCAATTGGGTCTCCGCCCTTTATGTCCTTTTCGTCCAGGAAAGTTTTCACCCCTTGTTTACGACACTTTTC
>JAFBAJ010000022.1 GCA_019247865.1 Acidobacteriota bacterium | reverse complement strand
GCCTGTGCGCGGGTACGGCATGCCGTCGAGAAAAGTTCTGGCCGCCGTGATGTAATCGTTGGCGTCGCCGAACTCGACCCGTTGAAAGCCGAAGGCACGAATGGCGACGAGCGCGCAGGCGACGCCGACGAGCGCCGGAATCAGCGCCCACAGCCTGTGGCTCTCCTGCTCCGGTCGCAGCTCGCTCATCCCTCCCCCTTGAAGCCGTTGCGCTCGAAGAGCTTTTCCCCGTCCATGAACTGCCGCGCCCAGATCTCAAAGTTGATGAGCTGCCAGAGCCGCGACGCATGATCGCTCGCGCCCGACGCGTGCGCGTTGACGAGCGAGCGCACAGCCTGCTCCGAGAAGATCCCGCGCCGGAAGACTCGCTCATGCAGCACGTATTCGTCGACCAGCGGGCGAAACTCCTCGCGCAGCCAGCGCCCCATCGGAACCGGGAAACCCATCTTGCGCCGCGTCAGGATTTCGTCCGGCAGAATGCCCCGCATCGCTTCGCGCAGAATCCACTTGGTGCGCTTGCCTCTGATCTTGAAGCGTTGCGGCAGACGCGCGGTGAACTCGACCAGCTTGTGATCGAGGAACGGGACGCGGCTCTCGATCGAAGCCGCCATGCTCATCTGATCCTGCTTCATCAGGAGCTCGTGCAGGTACGTTTTCGTGTCTGCGTAGAGCAGCTTGTCGAGCACGTTCTGCGCGTCCGTCTGCGCGAGATACTGTTGCAGAATCGCGTACGGGTTCAGCTCGCCGATGGCTTCCTTCGCCTCATCCGTCAAAAGCTCGGCCTGCGCCGCGCGCGAGTAGACGGCGAAGTTGTCGAAGTAGAGGCTTTCGATGTCGCTCGGCAGAGACAGAAAAGTGCGCGACAGTTTTTTCCGCACCGGCAGCGGGAGATAGCCGATCTGCTTCTGCACCAGGCCGCGCAGAGAGGACGGCGTGAGGGCTTCATAATTCCGGCCGAGCGAGAGATTGACCAGCGTCTTGAGATAACGCGCGTAGCCGCCGAGCAGCTCGTCGCTGCCCTCGCCCGTCAGCACCACCTTGACGTGTTGCTGCGCCAGCTTGGAAACGAAATAGAGCGGCACGCTCGAATCGAAGGCCAGCGGCTCGTCCTCGTGCCAGATGAGGCGCGGCAGGGCTCCGAAAAATTGCTGCGGCGAGATGGTGATCTCGTGATGCTCGGTCCTGAAAGCCTCGGACACCATCCGCGCGTATGAGAGCTCGTTGGCCTCTCTTTCGACAAAGCCGACCGAGAAGGTCTTGATCGGTTCGGACACCATCCCGCTCATCATCGCGGCGATGGCCGAAGAATCTATCCCGCCGGAGAGGAACATTCCCAGCGGCACGTCTGCCATCAGGCGCAGGCGCACGGCCTCGCGGAAGAGCTCGCGCCACTCGTCGATGACCTCCGCGTCGCTGCGCAGATGACGGCGCTCGTCCGGCTCGACCGGCGTGAAATGCACGTCCCAGTACTGTCTGATCTCAAGCTCGCCGTCGCGCCAGAGCAGTGTATGCCCCGGCATCAGCCGCCGCACGCCGCGAAAGAGCGTCTCGTCGCCGCTCGTCCCGCGATTCGCAAAGTAGTCCGGCAACGCGCCGAAGTTGATCTCAGCTTTGACCGCGCCCGCTTCGAGCAGGGCTTTGATCTCGGAGGCGAAGTAGAGCGAGCCGTCCGCGTCGTGCACGTAGTAGAGCGGTTTGACGCCCAGCCGGTCGCGTGCGATGAAGAGCTCGCGCCGCGCGCTGTCCCAGATGGCGAACGCGAACATCCCGCGCAGGTACTCGACGCAGCGCGCGCCGTGCTCTTCGTAGAGATGCAGGATGGCTTCCGTGTCGCAGTGCGTGTCGTAGCGATGCCCCTTTGCTTCGAGCCCCGCGCGATAGTCCGCGTGGTTGTAGATCTCGCCGTTGTAGATGATGTGCAGCCGCCCGTCCTCGACCGTCATCGGCTGATGACCGGAGGCGACATCCACGATGCTCAGGCGGCGATGGCCGAGTCCGACCGCGCCGTCCACAAAGAGCCCGGCCTCGTCCGGCCCGCGATACGAGATCACATCGCGCATGCGCTCCAGCACGCGCGCGTCAATCGTGCGCTGCGACCGGCTCGAAAAAACTATTCCGTTAATTCCACACATGCTTAGTTAAGTTCAGACCTCAAGGCTCAAAGTCCCCGGCTCGTTAATCATAAAACCAGGATGGAACCTGATCCGGTCGTTGATCACTACGCTCAACCGGTCATCCACACGGCGCGCGGTCACATAAGCGACCGGCTCAGCTTCATTCAGAATCTCAAGCCCATCGAGCATGAGGCGACGCCCGTCGATCAGGACCAGCTCTGACAGCAATCCTGTTTCAACCTCGAACCTCGCCCAGGCCCATTTGAAATCCGAAGCGAGGCGCTGCGTCTCGATCAACGTGCCGCCGCCCGCGAGCAGTTGGTCGCAAGTGCCTGCGTCACGAAGCTCGAACGCGCGCCCGCCGCGTGCGGCAAGCTCGCGCACGGACACGCGTGACGACCCATTCGTGCGCGGCAACAGGAAGCTATAAAACTCCTGCGCGCCGGTGCCGTGCGCCGTGAAAGTACAGACGGGCGCTGGCCGGCGCTCGCCGTAACAGCTCGAAATCCAACCATCTTCCAGCCGCCACTCGCCCGG
>JAFBAJ010000832.1 GCA_019247865.1 Acidobacteriota bacterium | reverse complement strand
GCGCTCCCCTCGCTCATCCTGTGGGGCGCGCCCGGCACGGGCAAGACGACGCTCGCGCGACTGCTCGCCGAACGCGGCGGCGCGCGATTCGTCGCGCTCTCGGCCGTCTTCTCCGGCGTCAAGGACCTCCGCGAGTCAATCGCGGCGGCGCGCGAATTCAGACAACAGGGCGAGCGCACGATTCTCTTCATTGACGAGATTCATCGCTTCAACAAAGCGCAGCAGGACGCGCTCCTGCCCGCCGTCGAAGACGGCACGGTGACGCTTATCGGCGCGACGACCGAGAACCCTTCGTTTGAAGTCATCGGCGCGCTGCTCTCGCGCACGCGCGTCATCGTGCTCAACCCGCTCACGGATGAAGATTTGGCGACCATCATTCGCCGCGCTCTCGCTGACGAGGAACGCGGGCTCGGAACTTTGCGCCCGCAACTCTCGGACGAACTGATCGAGCGGCTCGCGCACTCTTCCGCAGGCGACGCACGCCGCGCGCTCGCCGCGCTCGAAGCCGCCGTGGAAGCGACCGCGCCAGACCCTGACGGCGCGCGACGCATCG
Organism: Acidobacteriota bacterium; assembly: GCA_019247865.1. Lineage (GTDB taxonomy): Bacteria > Acidobacteriota > Blastocatellia > Pyrinomonadales > Pyrinomonadaceae > JACMLC01. Next base: position 1,584 of record JAFBAJ010000832.1, on the reverse strand, counting down.
ATAGCGAGACTCTCATCGAGGCGCTGGGGCGCGCCAATTTCGCCTATGACAAAGAGGGCGAGGACCATTACAATCTGGCCTCCGCGCTCATCAAGTCTTTGCGCAATTCGGATGTCAACGCCGCGCTCTACTGGCTCGCGCGTCTCATCGAGGGCGGAGCCGATCCGGTCTTTATCGCGCGGCGGCTCTGCATTCTGGCCTCCGAAGACATCGGGCTGGCAGACCCGCAGGCGATGGTGCAGGCGGCTGCGGCGGCCGACATCACGCGCCTCATAGGACTGCCGGAAGCTCTCTATCCTTTATCGCAGGCGACCGTCTATCTGGCCCGCGCGCCGAAATCCAACGCCCTCAAACGCGCCTATCATGCCGCACTCGAAGACGCGTCCGAGACTGCGCGCGAACCCGTCCCGCTTCACCTGCGCAACGCCGTCACGCCGCTCATGAAACGAGCCGGATACGGCGGCGGCTACCGCTATGTCCACAGCGACCCGGCGGCCAGAGAAGAGATGCAGTGCCTGCCCGCGCGCCTGCACGGCCGAGTGTATTATGATGAAGAGGCGACGGATGAGACCGGAGAGCATTGTTAAAAGCTTGTACTTGGTTCTTTGGTCTTTGTCCTTTGCACGCGACTCAACGTTGAAACATAAAGCTCGAGCTGAGTTGGACATCAAAGAACAAAGTACAAAGTACGAAGAACTATTTTTGGAGAGATAACTTGAGCGAAAAAAAATCGGATAAAGAATTGGCTTTTCTGAGAGACCTCTATGTCTCGACCGACTGGGGCGAGCGGTTCGCGGAGCTGTTGGACGATAACCTCAAGCTGCCGCAGAAGGGGCGCATTCTGTACGTCGAAGCGGGGACGGGCGGGCACGCGATGGCCGTGCTGGAGCGCGCGGAGGACGACGTGCGGATGGTCTGCGTGGACGAGAGTGAAGAGTGCCTGGAGCTGGCGCGCGCGAAGGCCGTGGCGATGAACGTCGAGCCGGAGTTTCGGCGCGAACGCCTGGACGCGCTCTCGCTGCGCGACAACCAGTTCGAGATGACCATCGGAGACGGCAGCCTGGTCGCGCCCGAACGCCTCTCGAAGATGCTTTCGGAGCTGGTGCGCGTGACCGCGCCCGGCGGCACGGTGGCTTTTACGCTGACGACGGCCGGGAGCTTCGGCGAGTTCTTCTCCATCTACTGGGAAGCACTGCAATCGGCCGGGCTGGAAGATCACGGCGTGGATGTCGAAGAGCTGATCACGGAGCTGCCGACGGTCGCACAGGCGGAAGAGCTGGCGGCGGCAGCCGGGCTGGAAGTGGACGCGTCCACGACGCGTGTGGAAGAGTTCGACTACGACTCGGGCGAAGAGTTTCTGAACTCGCCGCTGGTCACCGACTTTCTCCTGCGCGCGTGGATGCAGTCGCTGCCGGAGGCCGCGCAGACGCGCGTCCTGACGGAGATCGCGCGCATCATTGACGAAGACCGCAAAGAGATGGACTTTGCCCTCTCGGTCAAGGCGACGCTCGTCACGGGACGGAAGAAGTAAAAGTGAGCCCCGGAGGGGCGGAATATTTATAGCCCGGGGTGTGAGCCCCGGGG
>JAFBAJ010000802.1 GCA_019247865.1 Acidobacteriota bacterium | reverse complement strand
CCAATGCCGTCTGGCCGCTCGCGGGCGGAGTTGCGCGGGCCGTCTTTAGCTCGCGCGCGATTCATCTGCTCGACCACGAGCAGGTCGCCTCGGAACTCTTTCGCGTGGCTCTCCCTGACGGCGCAACGATGATCGTCGGGCGCGTGGAGAGAGAGCCGGAGAGCGTCCGGGCGCGCATGGCGAGAGAGATGAATGAGCGTTTGCGACGGCACGGCTTTGAGGGGCGCGGGAGCAAGGGGCAAAAGCGAAAGCTTTTCGAGGCGCTGCACCGGCGCGGCGCGGAGAGTCTGGAGCCGGTAACAGTGGCGAAGTGGGAAACGTCTGCGAGCCCGCGCGAGTCTCTCAACTCATGGCGCGGATTGCAGGGACTGGGCGGAATCGCCGTCCCGTTTGCGATTCGAGATCGAGTGTTGACCGAACTCGAAGCGTGGGCCACAGACATCTTCGGCGGACTGGACGCGCGGTTCGCCTCCTCGGAGGCGTACGTGCTGCAACCTGTCCGCCTTAACCGTAACTCATAGAGCGAGTGAAAACAGATGCACCATGATCTTCTGACTGAACTTGGCAGGTCGTTGGTTTCAGGCTCTCTCGAAGACGAGAAGCTGATGGCGAAGACCGTTGATCCGCAACCCGTGCAGATTTTGCCCGAGGCGAACGTGATTAAGATCGGCGGCCAGAGCTTTATTGATCGAGGCCGGGTGGCGGTCTTTCCGCTCATCGAAGAGGTCGTTAAGAATCTGGGTCGGCATCAGATGATTATCGGCACCGGCGCGGGCACTCGCGCGAGACATGCTTATAGCGTCGGGATCGACCTCGGGCTTCCGACCGGCGTGTTGAGCGTGCTCGGCACTTTTGTCAGTATGCAGAACGCGCGAATGCTGCACTATCTTCTCGCACGGCACGGCATTCCTTTCATCGAGCCGGTACAGTTCCCACAGCTTCCGCTCTATCTGGCCGAGCGGGGCGCGGTCATCTTCTTCGGCATGCCGCCGTATGTCTTCTGGCATCAGAATCCGGCGGTCGGACGCATTCCTCCGCATCGCACGGACACCGGCAGCTATCTGGTCAGCGAGGTCTTCGGGGCCAGGTCGATGATTTATGTGAAGGATGAAAAAGGGCTTTACACGGCTGACCCCAAGAAGGAGCGCCACGCCCGGTTTATTCCCAAGATCACCGTGTCCGAACTCGAAGAGCTTGACCTGCAGGACGTGGTGGTCGAGCACAGCGTTCTCGGTTTGATGAAACATGCCACCTATCGCCGCTCGATTCAGGTCATCAACGGACTGGAAGAGGGTAATTTGACCAGAGCGCTCAACGGCGAGCACGTCGGCACGATCATCACCTCCGATTGATCTTTTTTTTTGAATCCAGCAGAAAGGGATTACTCCATTGGCCGATACGGATAACACGGAAGATGGCCGCCAGCATATCAAGTCGATGCTGATGCGCGAGAGCCTCCTCGATAAAGACCTGCAAAGGTCAACCGAAACTCCAGTTTATCGCATGCTGCCGAACGCGTGCGTGGTCAAGATCGGCGGGCGCTCGATCATTGATGCGGGACGAGAAGCCGTCTATCCGCTGGTGGAAGCTTTGGCCGGTTGCCTGGAAACGAAAAAGCTCATCATCGGCGTCGGCGGCGGCGTCAGAAGCAGGCATGTCTTCTCCATCGGGATAGACCTGGGGCTGCCGACCGGAGTGCTGGCGCAGCTCTCGATGGCTGATTCGCTGGGCAACGCGCATATCCTCGGAACCTTGCTTGCGCCTTATGGCGTCGTAGCCATCCCTCCGGAAATTTTCGGACATCTCCTGCCGTTGTTCATACACAGCGTGCCGGGCGTGATCTTCAACGGCGTGCCTCCGTACTCGCTCTGGGAACATCCGCCGGCGTTGGGGCGCATTCCGCCGCACCGCACGGATGCGGGCTCGTTCCTCCTCGCAGAGTGTTTCGGCTGTCAATCGCTGGTGCTGGTGAAGGACGTTGACGGCTTATATGATCGTGATCCGAAAGAGCACGCGAACGCCGAGTTCATACGCGAGATCGGCAGCACGGAGCTGAAAGCACGGCAGCTTGAGACGCTTCCCTTTGACCGCGTGCTGCTGGATTTGCTGGATAACGCCAGGCTGCTGCGCTCATTTCAAATCATCAACGGCCTGCACCCGGACAGAATCTCAGCCGCGCTCAACGGCGAGCATGTCGGCACGATCATTCACGCCGGCTGAAGGACGCAGGGCGGATTTCTGTCCGGCTACTTTCTTCCTCTTCTGGACGGCGGCCTGTAGGTCACGGTCAGTTGAGGTCTGACGGCGGCATCCGTCTCTTCATGGCTCCGGAAAACGATGGCGGTCGCGCCGCGCGTCTCGTCGCCGCGCAGGAGCCAGCCGTAATTTTTTTCCGGCGAGTTGAGCCAGGACTGCACGTCCGCCACCAGTTGGCGCGTCGAAGCCCACACGACAGTCCCTTCCGCTTTCACCGCTCGCACAGAGCTTTGACGCGCCACGAAGTCGCCGCCCGGATGCGCCCAGAGCCGATCCGGATAGATGGCATGGAACCAGGTGGCATCGCCCGCCTCTGCCGGTGCGCCTCGGCCCCCGTCGGTGCTGGAATTTCCCTCGCCCCAATCGGCCAGCAAGCGATGCACACTGATTTTGGATGGCGCTCTCTCTCCCGCGCGCATCGTCGCGGTGAGGCTCAGCCTGACCGAGATAATGCGGGAGCCTGCGGGAATCGAGCCGGCGATGTCGAAAGCGATCAGGCCCCGCCGGATGCTGTTCAAAGTTTGCCCCGTGCGGCCCACAAAGATCGCCGGGCCGCGGCCATTGCTCAGCACATCGCTTTGCCCGCCGGCAGAGTTGGTTCCGCTCTTCAAGGTAATTCCAGAGCTCTCGATCAGAGTATTGTCTTTGCTGGCTTCCAGCACTTTGGTTTGCTGTGCCGACGCCGCCGTCCACGCACCCGTGGCCGCAAAGACCAGGAGCCATAGCATCCCGCTCATCAATAAAAGTTGTAAACGCTTCATCTTTCCCTCCTTGAATTTCATCAGACCGGGCGACACGGCTCAACGCCGTCGCCCAGCACTTCGACATTCTGCATCATGCCCAGGTCGGAATGTAAAAGGATATGACAGTGCAGCAGGTAACGGCCGTCAAAGGTGCGAAAGCGCGTCCGTATCTTGAGGCTCCCGTCGGCCGGCAAACTGACTGTATCCTGCCACGTCCACTCTTCGGGCGGGACGCCCGCGCGCACGACCTGAAAGTGATTGACGTGAATATGAAAGGGATGCTCCGAGCCCGTCTCGTTGACGATCTCCCATTCCTCGACCGCGCCCAGCTTGACGGATTGATCGATGCGCTCCGGGTCGTACGGTTT
>JAFBAJ010000563.1 GCA_019247865.1 Acidobacteriota bacterium | reverse complement strand
GTCGGCAAGGTCTCGGGCGTGTTCATGTCCGCGTGCGCGTCGAACCAGATCAGGCCGAACGTCTCTTCGCGTTCGCGACAATAGGCCGCGACGCCCGAGATCGAGCCGATGGCGATGGAATGGTCGCCGCCGATGATGATCGGCGTCTCGCCGTCGCGCAGGATGTCGCGCACTTCCGTCGCCAGCGCCTCGCACGCTTCGGTCATCTCCGCCAGGTATCTGGCTGGCTCGTGCGGCGCTGGAATGCTCGTCGGGCGCATGATCCTCATGTCGCCGAGGTCGCGCACTTCATAGCCGAGCTGCGCCACGCGCTGGCTGAGTCGCGCGACGCGTATCGCCGCCGGGCCGATGTCCACGCCCGGCAGGCTGCATCCGAACCCGAGCGGCACGCCGAGGATGCTGACGCGCTTGCCTGTGCCCGGCCGGTCGATATTAAAAGCTGTGTCCTGTGTCTCTATCGTTGCCGTGTCATTCATAAATCACACTTCTTAATTTCGCTTTCTTTGCAAGCTTTCGTCTTTCTTTGTTTGCGCCTTTGCGCGAACCCTCAACGTTTCACGCAAAGGCGCAAACAAAGAAAGACTCAAGTACGCAAAAGGATTGAGCTCTTTTATTTGCTTCACAAAACCACGTACGGAGCTTTGCGGTTGATGATGGCGACGGCCTCTTCGGGCGTCCCGGCGAAGTCGAGCACAGAGACATCCTTGTCGCTGACGTAGAGATGCTCCTGCCATGATTTGACGAGCGGCGGCCAGCAGTCTCCCAGGAGGACGAGCGGGCGCGGCTCGATGACGTGCGTCTGCATCTTGTTCCAGACCAGCGAGACTTCGGTCACAGTTCCCATCCCGCCGCGCAGGGCGATGAAGCCCAGCGAGCGCATAATCAGGTTTTGCAGGCGTTCGTAAAAATGTGCGGAGGCCACCTTGTCCGTCAGAAAGCGGTTCGGCTCGGCCTTGAACTGGTTCATCACGATGCCGAGGACGCGCCCGCCCTTCTCGCGCGCGCCGCGACTCGCGGCCTCCATCACGCCCAGGTATCCGCCAGTGCAGATGGTATAGCCCGCTTCTGCCAGCAGCCCGCCGATGAGCCGCGCCTGTCCGTACTCGACACACGACTCGTCGCACTTCGAGCCGCCGAAGATCGTTACGATTTTTTCGTGTCCGTCTGTCATGCCTTTACGCGCCCGCAGATCAGGAGCGAGCCCGTCTCCCTGTATCTCAAATAATCTTCACGCGATTTGAAAGAGCCGCCCGTGTAATCTTCCGGGATCGGCGTCGGATCATAGAGCCGCTCGTCCGTGACCTCGACGAATCCGGCCTCTGTGAAAAGCTCTCGGTAACCGCCGCTGCTCAGGAGATGCACCGGCACGTTCAACTGCTCGATCCATTGATGCGCAGGCTCGTTCTCCTGATAGAGATCAACGACCGAAGCAAAGAGCCCGCCCGGCGCGAGCACGCGGCGCACTTCCCTGACGGCCTGAGCCATGTCCGCGTAGTAGTAGAGCGATTCCATCGAAAAGGCGTGCGTGAATTCGCCGTCTTCAAACGGAAGCCGCTCGGCGCTGCCGACGCGAAACTCCAGCTGCGGAAAATCAACCGAAGCGGCGCGAGCCTGCTCGATCATCTCGTCCGAGATGTCCAGGCCGACGACGCGGCCTTTGGTCGCACGCGACGCCATCAGGCGCGCGGCCCAGCCTGACCCGCAGCCGAGATCGAGCACGCGCGAATCCTCTTTGAGGTCGAGCCGCACGATGGCCTGCTCGCCGGTCGGACGATGGCCGCGCTCCATGCTTTCGCCGCGCCCTGCGCGCGCCCAGTCATTAAATTCCAGACGTAAACGCTCTTCCATCATGTTTAAGGTTTCAGGCGATAGAGCATGCGCGGGAACGGGATCGTCTCGCGTATGTGTTCGATGCCGCACATCCAGGCCGTGCAGCGTTCGATGCCCATGCCGAAGCCGCCGTGCGGCACGCTGCCGTAACGACGCAGGTCTAAGTACCAATCGAAAGACTCTTCCGGCAACTGATGCAGCGCGATCTGCTCGCGCAGAAAATCGAGCGAGGTCGCGCGCTCGCCGCCGCCGATGACTTCGCCGTAGCCTTCAGGCGCGAGCACGTCCACGCCCAGCGCCAGCTCCGGGTTCTCCGTATCGCGCGCCATGTAGAAGGCTTTCACGGCCGCCGGATAACGGTGCACCATCAGAGGCTTGTCGTACTTGCCGGACAGATACGTCTCATCCGGCGAGCCGAAATCGCCGCCCCACTCAAAGCGCGTCTCGATCTCGCCGCGCTCGTGGCCCTCCTGCAACATACGCACGGCGTCGTTGTAATGGAGGCGCGGGAAGGGCGGCACGATGGCTTCGAGTTTGGCCGTGTCGCGCTCCAGCACTTTCAGCTCTTCGCCGCGCTGGTCCAGCACGCGCGCGGCGATGTAAGAGAGGAAACGCTCGCTCAGGTTCATCACATCATCGAGCGTGGCATAGGCCACCTCCGGCTCGACCATCCAGAACTCGGTCAGGTGGCGGCGCGTCTTCGACTTCTCGGCGCGAAAGGCCGGGCCGAAGCAGTAGGTCTTGCCGAAGGCTGCGGCGGTCGCTTCGTTGTAGAGCTGCCCGGACTGCGTCAGATAGGCCTTCTCGTCGTCGAAGTAATTGACCTCGAAGAGCGTCGTCGTGCCTTCACACGCGGCGGGCGTGAAGATGGGCGAGTCGGCCAGCGTGAAGCCGTCGTTGTCCAGAAAATCGCGCACGGCTTTGATGACCGTGTGACGGACTTTGATGATCGCGTGCTGGCGGCGCGAGCGCAGCCAGAGATGGCGATGATCCATCAAAAATTCCGTCCCATGCTCTTTCGGCGTGATCGGATAATCGTGCGTCGGGCTCACGACCTCAGCATCCGACACGTCGATCTCGTAACCGCCCGGCGCGCGCTCGTCCGCACGCACAGTCCCGCGCACGATGAGCGCGGATTCCTGCCCCAGACCTTTGAGCGCCTCCCAGAGCTCCTCCGAGATGGCCTTCTTCAGCACCACGCACTGCACGATGCCCGTCCCGTCCCTCAACTGCGGGAACATCAGTTTCCCGCTCGAACGCATGTTATAGAGCCACCCCTTGAGCGTCACCTCTGCGCCCACATGTTGCGATAGTTCGTTGATATATGTCTGTTTCATAAGTGCTTGAAGGATGAATGATGCGCTAAAAGCTGTGACAGCTTACCTCTCATCACTCAACGCTCTGATTAATCCTTTGCTTGATGGCGCGGCGGAGCGCTGGAAAACGGTCGAGCCAATCCGTCGCCTGGAGGACGACTCGGAAGGTCGGCTGGATGTAGCGCGCGTAGGTTTCGCCGCGCCCGCAGACGGCCGTTTGATATGAAAAAGTTCCAATGGCTTTGAGGCCGCGCTGGACGGCCATCAAGCGAAACTCCTTTGCGAAATCGTCCGGGTCGAGCGCCTCCAGCCCGCGCAGTCGCCGCTCTTCCAGAAGGTACAAGCGGTGCGCGCGAATCTCCGCCAGCGAAGGCATCTCCAGTTGCCGGTCGAGCAGGAGCGAGACCAGATCGTAACTCGCAGGCCCCAGACGCGCGTCCTGATGGTCGACTATGCGCAGGCGGTCTTTGCCGTCCACCATCAGGTTCGCGGCATGATAATCACGATGGCAGAGGACGCGCGGGCGTGCCGCCAGCTCCGCCGCGATGTCGTTCAGCTCGACCTTGAGCTCGGCTGCCTCGCCGTGCGTCAAAGTCTCCTGCCGCAGGCTGCCGAAATAATGATCCATAAAGAACTGCAGTTCCCAGGCGAGCTTCGCTTCATCGAAAGCCAGCCGGCTGGCGATGGATTTCAGCTCGTGCGCTTTGGGCGTCGCGGCCTGGATGTCCGCGATGAGGCTGATGGCGCGCTCCTGATAGGCCTCATACTCCTCTTCGCTCGCGGCCTCAAGCACCTGATGCAGCTGCCGGTCGCCCAGGTCCTCCTGAATGATGATGCCGCTCGCGCCGTCTATCGCCAGGATTTCCGGGACGGGCAAGTTGACCTCCGAGAAGAGGCGCGTCACGTCCAGGAACGGATGAAACTCCGGGTCGAACGGCTCCGGGTAGACGCAGGCCACAGCGTGTTTGCGCTTCCAGGGAATCCGAAAATACTCGCGCGTCGAAGCGTCCGGCGTCAGCGCATGTATGTCTTTGTCCTTGACCGGATGGTGCTCGGACAGATGGCGTGCGAGACGCGCACGCGCCGGGAGGTCAAACTTGTTGACGTTGATCTGTGGAGCTTGGCTCATGCAAACTGAAGCGCATCCGAGGGACTTGACATCAAAGCGATGGAACGGATTGTATCACCCCGCGAGCGACACAACAAAATTATCTCCACGCATCACGCCTTTGAGGGCCTTAGGCGGAGGCTCTGCCCCCTCGATCAGCTCCCTGCGCACGACCGCAGCGTTCTCGATCATCTCTCCGCTTGGAATCACCACGCCGTCGCCCAACACTGCACGCCGCACGCGCGCCCCTGCTTCGACCGTCACGTTGTCCCAGAGGATAGATTCCAGCACCTCTGCTTCGGTCGAGATGAAGGAGCCCGCGCCGACTTCTACGTCGCGTCCTTCCCTACGGAGCATGGCGAGGCTGATGGACAGATAGCGCTCAATCGTCGAAAGCTCGTACCAGACGCCTTCGGCGAGATGAGCGGCCACACGCTCGCCATGCGATATCGCCTGCGGGTAGACGTCAGTCGTCGAGTGGGAGAAGACATTCCGAGGGATGTAATTAAAGATTCCCGGGTCGAGGATCTGAATTCCAGTGAACATCAGTGGCATCTCACCTTCTCCGGCGTTATCAGACGCATCGGTCGATACCGGAGGAGTCGGCATCCCGCCGAAGCCTTTGACGAATCCGGCTTCCGTGTTGACGACGCTGAAGCGTTCGCGCGCCGGGTTCGCTCTGAGGACGAGCGTCGCTATGGCCTCCGTGCGCCGGTGCGTCTCAATCGCGCTTGCGAGGTTGATGTCGGTCACGATCTTGCCGTTGACGACGATGAAGGTGTCGCCCGCGAGAAAATCGCGCGCGTTATCGAGCGCGCCGCTCGTCCCCAAAATCTCCGGCTCTTCGACGTAATGCAGATGCACGCCGAAGCGGCTGCCGTCGCCCAGAGCTTCGCGGACGGAGTCCGGCTGATGATGCAGGTTGACGGCGATCTCTGTGATGCCGTAAGCAGCCAGATATTCCGCGACGTAACCGACCAGCGGGCGGCCCAGGAAAGGGATCGCAGGCTTTGTCCTGTCTACCGTCAGCGGCCAGAGGCGTGTGCCGTAACCGGCGGCGAGTATCATTGCGCGCATGCGCTGATATTCTCACGCAAAGGCGCAAAGACGCAAAGAAGAGCTTGATTGCTTTCTTTGCGTCTTTGCGCCTTTGCGTGAAATTCCTTCTTTACCCGACCGGCGCGGGCGCGATGACATCGCGGATGGCGCGCACTTCGTTCACCAGATGATCGTACTGTTCGAGCGTCAGCGCCTGCGCGCCGTCCGAGAGGGCGCGTTCGGGCTGGTCGTGCACCTCTATGATGAGGCCGTCCGCGCCGACCGCTACGCCCGCGCGCGCGAGCGGCGTGACCATATAATTTTTTCCGGTGCCGTGCGAAGGGTCGATCAGCACGGGCAGGTGCGAGATGCGCCGGACGGCCGGGATCGCCGCGAGGTCTAAAGTGTTGCGCGTGTGCTGCGCGAAGGTGCGAACGCCGCGCTCGCAGAGGACGACGTTGTAGTTCCCTTCGGCCATGATGTACTCGGCCGCGAGCAGCCATTCGTCGAGCATCGCCGACAATCCGCGCTTGAGGAGCACGGGCAGACGCGAGCGCCCGGC
>JAFBAJ010000234.1 GCA_019247865.1 Acidobacteriota bacterium | reverse complement strand
CGAGACATCCGACGAACGCCGCGAACGTCTGATGCGCACGGCTGCGCGGCGCGCCGACGAAGACATAAAAGCCGAGCAGCACGAGCAGGAACAAAGAGAGCAGGAGCAGCGCGAGAAGCATAAGAAGAGTTGGCAGTGGGCGGCAGGCAGTTGGCAGTAAGAACTGATGATGAGCGTTGAGCTTTGGAAACTCATCTTTAAGATCGTCAAAGCTCAATCACTGCCCACTGCTAACTGCCAACAGTTTTTCAGTACGGCACGATGTGCGGGCTAAGTATCAGCGCGCAGATGACGAGCGTGATGCCCAGCGCGAGCGGCCAGAAATGGCGCGCATCAATCATACCACCGCGCTTGAGCAGGGAGTGAAAGAAGGTGAAGACGGGAAACGCCAGAGCGCCGACCGGGAGCGCACAGGCGACGCCGAAGTAGGCCCCGATGTAGAAGAAGAGCGCGCCGCCTGCCGCGCCCGTGCATAAGCCCCAGAGCAGACCGGCAATAATCGAGGCGATGAAGAGAGAGTGTTTTGAAGTCGGCTCAAGCCTCTGCAACTGACGCCATGCCACAGCGCCCATGATTCTGCCCATCAGACAACAGACGCCGTTCATCGCGAGACACAGCACAAAGTAGAAAACGATCAGTCCTTGTTCCATACGCGAGGTGAAGCCGTAGCCGAAGATTCTGATGAAGAACGCGGCGGGCGGTAGCGCGCCGAGCAACATGCCGAAGAGCGTATAGGCGCGCTCGGTCGCAAGCGGTCGGCGCATCCGCAGCATCTCCTCTGCTTCATGCGAATGACGAAAAAGCCTGTCTCGCTCGGCGTCCGGCGAATTGGCGGCGAGCAGCCAGTTCAGCCTGGCATGAGCGGCGTCCTCTGCGACCGTGCGTGGTTGAAGGCAGAGTGGTGTGCGTGTGTGCATGATTCTTCTCCGGCAAACGTGGCGGGCGCGGCCTCGCGATCAAGAGCTTCGAGACGTTGCAGGCGCGCGCATTCGGCCTCCAGCAGACGCGCCGCCGCGCGTGCCGCCCGTTCGTCTTCCAAAAGTGAAAAGAGGTTGATGGCGCGCCCGTAAAATTTTAGGAACGCGACGCTCAGCTGACGCGCGACCTGGAGGTTCTCGCTTGAGTCGGCGCGTTCGTCGTTTGCAAGTTCGCGCAGGTCGGCGAGCGCGTGCAGGAGCGTTGTGCGCGAGCGCGCCTGATGCGAGATGAGCCGCGTGTGATTGCGCCTGTGCGTGCAGCGTCCGGCGATGAGCAAGTCTGCGCCCGTGCGTCCGGCGACCCGGCAGAGTTCCATGTCGCGTTTTGATGGAGGGGCATCGGCGCTGGAGTGTGCCGCGGCCAGTGTCAACCCGGCGTATCCTTCGATGCTCTCGCGAACTTCCCGCACCGCTCGCTCTCTCGTTTCATCGCCGGCGGTGAAACGCCGCGCTGCGAGTTCCGCAACTCGGTAGAGAGCCGCGAGCATTTCGCTTTGAGCCTGCTCGATCTTTTCAACCTCGCGTGCTCTTTGATGGTTGGTCGTCGTCTCGGCCAGCTTCAGAGCCGCAGGCGGCGGCAGAAAGAGAAAGATTGTCGCCGTCACAGGCCAGAGCAGGAGCGCGCCTGTCGATTTCAGGAACGCGCGCGTGCGTTTCTGCCGCCGCCCGCCACGCAGAAAATAGCTGACGCCGAATGGAGCGCCGATGGCTAAATAGATCGTGATGGCTTCGCTTAAACGCATGGCGATGTGAGGGCAGGGCAACGCTTATGCCAACCCGCCTCCTGCGTGCAACCCGCGATGCGCCATGCGCATCTACTGCTTGAACCTGAACAATTAGCTCCGTTTGTTGAGTTCACGCCTGATGGCTTCGTTGCCGACGCCGACTCCTTAAGCTTGGCAATGCGCACGATTCTTCGATTCGTTTTGGCATTCTGCAAAGCAGGCCGCGAGCCCGAAAAGTCGCGGTCGGGTCGGCACGCGATCTTTCAAAATTTGTGATGTGGCTTCATGCTGGAGACGCGCAGCATCCGGTTAAATAATTTACCGTTCTTTGACCCTCTCCGGACGAGAGCTTGCCTGAACAGAGGCTACCGCCCCGCGTCGTTGCGATGAGGACTTAAGACTTACGCTGGTCCAATTGTGCGACAGGCTTTGGAGTATGAACTGCCCGAAATCGTAACGTGCCTCGTCGCCGTTGTACGCAATAAGGCCACACGCTGACACAATTGCCGCAAGAGCGCTGCGGTTGAATCGTTCGATTTAATCACGAAAGGATAGTTGAATTCTCGCGCGGTCGGCACCCGAACGGGTTGGAATATCTTTGAGAAGCGCCGGGATAAATCATTTAAGAGCGCGAATTGCTTTGAAAATTTATCTCGGCCGGCGAGGGACGAGGCGCGTCGAAGGCTTCGAAGAAACAAAGCAAAGCGAGCCGGGAGGCTTCGTCACATCTCGTGGC
>JAFBAJ010000492.1 GCA_019247865.1 Acidobacteriota bacterium | reverse complement strand
CGACTGTCGCCGCAAACAGATTTACCGTTTGATCGCGAAGGTTCCGACCATCGCTGCCTTCGCCTATCGCCATCGCGTCGGGATGCAGTACGCGTATCCGGATAATGAGCTGAGCTACGAGGGCAACTTTCTCAACATGATGTTCAAGACGACGGAGCTCAAGTACGAGCCGAACCCGGTGCTCGAACGCGCGCTGAGCGTCCTCTTTATCCTGCACGCGGATCACGAGCAGAACTGCTCGACCAACACCATGCGCTCCATCGGCAGCGCGCACACAGACCCTTTCTCCTCTCTCGCGGGCGCGGCCGCAGCCCTCTACGGCCCGCTGCACGGCGGAGCGAATGAGGCTGTGCTGAGGATGCTCAAAGAGATCGGCTCGGTGGACAAGGTGCCCGAGTACGTCGCGCGCGCCAAGAGCGGCGAGTTTCGCCTGATGGGCTTCGGCCATCGCGTCTATAAGAACTACGACCCGCGCGCGCGCATCATCAAGGACGTGGCCTATGAGGTCTTTGAAGTGACGGGCAAAGACCCTTTGCTCGACATCGCGCTGGAGCTGGAACGCATCGCGCTCGAAGACGAATATTTCGTCAAGCGCAAGCTCTATCCGAACGTGGATTTCTATTCCGGCATCATCTACCAGGCGATGAAGTTCCCGGTCGACATGTTCCCGGTGCTCTTCGCGATTCCGCGCACCTCCGGCTGGATCGCGCAGTGGGAAGAGATGCTCCTCGACGAAGAGCAGAAGATCGCGCGCCCGCGCCAGGTCTATCTCGGAGCCGACGAGCGCGACTACGTCCCGCTGGAGCAGCGTTCATAAAGCTCAACAAACTCGCCTTTTTTTTGTGGCTGTGCGCCCCGGCGTGAGAAAAATTTTCACGCCGGGGCGCACACACGCAAAGGCGAACGTTATGTGAACAATCCCGCCGCAGCTTTCGTACAGGCTGCGGAGAAAAATTTTGCATGCATGATTCTGTAGAAACTCTTGCGCCGCCGCTGAGCGCGTGGGCGGCGATTCGTGAGGCCGTGCGCGGGTCGCAGCGCGATTACACGCAGGGCTCTGTCGGGCAGGCGATTCTGATGCTGTCGGTGCCGATGGTCTTGGAGATGCTGATGGAGAGCATCTTTGCCGTCGTGGATGTGTTCTTCGTCGGCAAGCTCGGGGCCGAAGCGGTCGCCACTGTGGGCCTGACGGAGTCACTGCTGACGCTCATCTACACGCTGGCGATAGGGCTCAGCATCGGTGCGACGGCGATGGTCGCGCGGCGCATCGGCGAGCAGAACCCGGACGGAGCCGCGCGCGCGGCCATGCAGGCGGTCATGCTCGGACTGTTGGTGTCGGTCATCATCAGTATCTGCGGCGTGCTGCTGGCTCCGAAACTGTTGGAGCTGATGGGCGCGTCGCCCGCCGTCATCAGTATCGGCTCGCGCTATACGCGCGTGATGCTCGGCGGCAACGCTTCGGTGCTGCTCCTCTTTCTGATCAACGCTATCTTTCGCGGCGCGGGCGATGCTGCGATAGCGATGCGTGTGCTCTGGCTGGCGAACGCGATCAACATCCTGCTCGGGCCGTGTCTTATCTTCGGCGTCGGCCCGTTTCCGAAGCTGGGCGTCGTGGGCGCGGCCGTCGCAACGACCATCGGCAGAAGCACGGGCGCGCTCTACGCCTTTTCGAGACTCTGGCGCGAGGGCAGCCGCGTGCACATCAAGCGCGAGCACCTCATGCCGGATTTCGCTTTGATGTGGCGGCTCGTGAAGCTCTCTGCTTCGGGCGCGTTTCAGGTCTTTATCGGGATGGCGAGCTGGATCGGATTGATGCGTATCCTCTCGTCCTTCGGGAGCGATGTCATCGCGGGCTACACCATCGGCATTCGCCTCATCATCTTCGCGCTGCTGCCGTCTTTGGGGATGTCGAACGCTGCGGCGGTGATGGTCGGGCAGGCTCTCGGCGCGGGCAAGCCAGAGCGCGCGGAGCATGCTGTCTGGCGCGCGGGCTTCTATAACATGCTCTTTCTGGGTTCGGTGGGAGTCGTCTTCGTCCTCTTTGCGGGACAGCTCATACGGCTCTTCATCTCAGACCCGAACGTGATTCCGTACGGTGTGGACACGCTGCGCATAGTGGCGTGCGGCTTCCTCTTTTACGCTTACGGGATGGTCATCACGCAATCGTTCAACGGCGCGGGCGATACCTTTACGCCGACCGTCATCAACCTCTTCGT
This sequence comes from Acidobacteriota bacterium, assembly GCA_019247865.1. GTDB lineage: Bacteria > Acidobacteriota > Blastocatellia > Pyrinomonadales > Pyrinomonadaceae > JACMLC01. The sequence continues at coordinate 1,226 of JAFBAJ010000492.1, read as the reverse complement.
CTTCTGGCTGTGGGAGATTCCGCTGGCCTACGTGCTGGCCTTCCTCTTAGGCTTAGGGCCGCGCGGCGTCTTCCTCGCAATCACGATCTCCTTCTCCGTGCTCGCGGTCATCAGCGCGCTGATCTTCAGACGTGGACGCTGGAAGAACAGGAAAGTGTGAAGCTCTGCGAAGAAGAGTTCAACTCCGATTTTCTAAGGCTTATTGCCGTTGCGCGTCCCGGCGTTCGTGTTGTTTGAAGTGCCGACGCCCGTGCGGTTGGTATCATTCGCGTTGCCGATGACCGCGCCGTTGTTGCCATTGCCGGAGCCGTTGTCGGTCGTTCCCCGATTGGCGTTGTTCGTCCCGGATGTGCCGGTCGTGTTTGCGTTCATGTTGTTCGCGTTGCCGGCATTGCTCGTATTCATATTGTCCGAGCCGCAGGCGCTCAGGCAGACGGCTGCGGTGAGTAAAACCAGAAGAGCTAGAGTTCGTCGCATAGAATTCCCTCCGGTTCCCATAGTGGGACGAAATTTCGATAAGGTGGCGGGCCGGATTCTAGCCAACGCACGCGCGCAGGTCAGTTCGATAGCGTACAATTTAAGGTGGCGTCCTGATTTTAACTCTCTGCGCTTTCTCTGCGTGAACTCTGCGTCTCTGCGTTGAGTATGGTGCAGCCTCATCTCACCGCAGAGACGCAGAGTTGGCGCAGAGAGACACAGAGAAAAACAATTCAGGAGCGAGGCTCTGGCCGGATGATGATGCTATAATTCCCGCCATTAACGGAAAGATGATGAACCCTTCGATGAAGCTCAATCGTTTCGCGGCGTATGCGTGGGGCGTGGTGGGTTATAACCTGCTCGTGATCGTGTGGGGCGCGTACGTGCGCGCGTCTGGCGCGGGGGCGGGGTGCGGCAGCCATTGGCCGCTCTGCAACGGCGAGGTCATCCCGCACTCGAAAGGGATCGAGACTCTGATCGAGCTGACGCATCGCCTGACGAGCGGCCTCTCGCTCCTGCTCATCGTAGGCTTGGCGGTCTGGGCCTTTCGCGCTTTTCAGAAGGGCCATCCGGTACGCAGAGGCGCAGTGCTCTCGCTCCTCTTTATTTTGACGGAGGCGCTGATCGGAGCCGTGCTGGTGCGGCGCGAGCTGGTGGCGGGCAATGCTTCGCTCTCGCGTGCAGTGGTGATGTCCATCCATCTCATCAATACCTTTACGCTGCTCGCCTTTCTGGCCCTGACGGCGTGG
>JAFBAJ010000446.1 GCA_019247865.1 Acidobacteriota bacterium | reverse complement strand
GCTCTGGCGGATAAATTCGTCCGGGTCTGAGCCTGCGGGCAAGACCAGCACTTTGATCTCGAAATCCTCGGCCAGGAGCGTCTCGATCGCGCGCTTGGCGGCCTTCACGCCCGCACTGTCACCATCATAATTGATGACCACCTTGCGCGCAAACCTTCCTAATAACTTCGCCTGTTCGGGCGTCAGGGCCGTCCCCAGAGAGGCCGCCATGTTGCGTACGCCGAACTGGTACGGGACGATCAGATCCAGATAACCCTCGACCAGAATGGCAAATTTTTTCCGCCGCATCTCGTCGCGCGTGAGGTGCAGGCCGTAGAGATGACGCCCCTTCGTGTAAGCAGCCGTCTCGGGCGAGTTGAGGTACTTAGGCTCGCCAGCGCCCAGGGTGCGCCCGCCGAAAGCGACCGCGCGCCCCTGCGCGTCCATCACAGGAAAGATCAAGCGCCCGCGAAAGCGATCATAAGAGCCGCCCGCGTCCTTCTTGACGACGAGGCCGCTCGCCTCGATCTGTTTCTCGCTCGCGCCGCGCTTCTTTAAGTAAGACGACAAAGCGTCCCAACTGTCCGGCGCATAGCCGAGCCGAAAAACGCGTCGGGTCTCATCCTCGATTTCGCGCTGCTTGAGATACTCGCGCGCCGCACGCGACTCCGCGCCGCCCTCCGCCAGTTGCGCCTCCCAGAATTCGAGCGCCCACGTGTTCAACTCTATAACATTGGCCTTCGCTTCTTCCTCATCTTTGCGCCGCGCCTCAAACTTCTTGTCCTCGACCATCTGCGGCAACGGCACGTTCGCCTTCTCCGCGACGATACGAATGGCCTCCGGAAACGAGACGCGCTCCATCTCCATCACGAAGTTGAAGACGGAGCCTCCTTTCTGGCAGGAGAAGCAATAGAAGATCTCCTTCGACGGGCTGACCGAAAATGACGGCGTCTTCTCCTGATGAAAAGGGCAGCACGCCATCCAGTTCGCGCCCTTCTTCTTGAGGGAGACGTAGTCCTGTATGACGCGCACGATGTCGGCCTGTCGGCGCAGGTCGTCAATGAATGTTTGCGGATAACGCATGCTTAAAATTTGAAGCTCATTTGGCGAGCTCGTCCGCGAGCGCGCGGAGCAGGCCCGCGCCATCGCCGTGCCAGGCGCTCCCGTGCATGCAGGCGAGCGTCGTCGGATTCGTGGCCGCGAGACGTTCGAGCATCGGGCGCGCATTACGCGTGTGCGAAAAATAGTCCAGCTCGTGACGGAGGGCTTCGCTGGGAGCGAGGATGTCGGACTCCGTCAGCGGCACTTCGCCCACGCCGGGCTGCGTGAAGAGGTCGCCGCACAAGAGCGTGCGCGTCTGCGCCTCGAACATAAAGCCGCATTCCCACGCGTGCGGCAGGTGCGGCGCGTCGAACCACTGCACCTGATGCTTGCCGAGCGAGAGCGTTTCGCCGTCCGCGAGCACACGCGGCGCGCGGTCCGCGAGGTCATTGATGGAGACCATCGCTGCGATCCCTCCACAGACCGGAACGGCCTGCGGCGCAGCTCTGAGCCAATCGTTGAGCGAGCCGCACTCGTCCGCCTCGACATGAGAGAAAGAGACGTAGCGCAGCCGCTCCAGCGGCATCACGCTCTCGACCGCTTCACTGACCAGCGGAAAGAGCTTGCGCAGGCCCGTGTGAAAAAGCAGCGGCTCTTCGTCCACGATCAGATATTGATTGAAAGAGAAACCGCCCGGCACGACCGACAGCGGCGTGTTGATGCGATAGATGCCGTCGGCGATCTCATGTATATTCGTGCCGGATTCGCTGTTAGTAATGCCCATCTGTTTGCTCCTGAATTAATTGTTCGATTGCCGAAAAGGACTGGTGGAAATTTGCCGGCCAATCTCGATCTCTTCGTAGTCGAAGCCTGTGCAGTCGTCGTCCTCTGAAAACTTGACGCACGGCCTCTTTCTGACCGAGCGCACGATGATGCCGCGCGAGGTGTGCAGACCGGCGCGCACGATCTCTATCTTCTCCGAGTCGTCCGGGCCGGTCAGCAGTAGCTTCATCCCACGCTTGATGCCTTCCGCGCGTCCGACGTTGACCGTGACGGGCAGCAACAGTTCGTCCCACCACTCATTCTCTGCATCCGGCCTCACATAGCTCCGGCCGATAGCTGTGATGCGGCCCTCAATCGGATGTTTGAGAAAGCGTTCGTAGCCGGGCGGCACTTGAGGCCAGGCTTGAGCGGGAGTCTCATCCACACTGTCACCCATCTTGCTGAAAAAGGGCGACCACTCAAATACGGACAACCCATAGTCGTTGTACTTTCCCAGCCCGGCGACGTAATCTCCGAACACATCCATCTCGCTTTCGGGAATCAGGTAATGCGCTCCACGCCATTTGACCGGGACGAAGCGCAGCGACCTCTGTGCGTGCGCGTGCCGGTGTCCGGCCATGAGTTTGTTGACTTCCAGAAAGAACTCGATCAGCGTTGGTGAAGCAGACGCTCTGCCGTAGTCCAGATTCATGACGGTGGCGCGGCACTTGTCCACGCGGAAGAGGACAAATCCGGCCTCCGGCGACCAGCGTATAAAGCTGCCATGCGTATCACCGCCGTTGGAATAATCGCCCGCCCATTCATCCGCCGTCGCGTTCCGGTTGGCGGCGATCATCTCCCAGCGCGATTTGGCGAGGGCGATTTCGGCCTGCGTCATCGGCGCGGGGTCGAACCACCACGGCTCGCCGATGCCGTTCTTCCAGCGGTCATCGGCCTGCGCGCTGCACATACCTGCTGAGCTATTGATGAGCAGCGCGAGTGCGAGCAGGATTAAGAAGCGAGGCATCAGATTCGGCTTGAGCATTTAGCACTTACCCTTTCAGCTCAACGACCGTCGCGCCCGCGCCGCCCTGATCCTGCGGGGCCTGTGCGAAGCGTGCGACGTGCGGGTGGTCTTTCAGGAGATTGCCGACGGCTCGGCGGAGCGCGCCCGTGCCGTGGCCGTGGACGATGCGCAGGTGCTGGAGGCCGTTCAGGAAGGCTTCGTCCAGAAACTTGTCCGCTTCGTCAATGGCTTCGTCCACAGTACGCCCGATGATGTTCAGCTCTGCGCGCGGGTCGTCGTCGGGCGAGCGCAGGTGCACCTCCGTGCCGCGCTTCTGCGCCATCGCGCGCAGGCGTGCGCCGCGACTGGTTTCGACCGACGGCTTC
>JAFBAJ010000429.1 GCA_019247865.1 Acidobacteriota bacterium | reverse complement strand
CGTGCGCTTCTCGCACGAGTACGTGACGCCGATGGCCGCTTCGCTCTTCACGCAATCTCTCGGCAAAGATGCGAAGGTGACCGAGCCCGAATCGGTCTACGCCTTCCGCGACCACCTGACTTTCCTGGGCAAGGTGATGTCGGATGACAAACGCAAGATGGGCTTGCTGGAGAGAGCGGACGGCCTCGCTGTGACGCAGGCCGATTTTACGGAAGAGCAGGGCATCCGCCTCTACGGCGAAAATCCCGAAGGCGGCTCTGAAGCCATCTGTCACAACGCGGTGGTCGAGGACATCGCGCTGCCCGGCCAGCTCGTCATCGGCACGGACTCGCATACCTGCATGGCGGGCGTGCTCGGCTGCTTCGCTTTCGGCGTCGGCTCGACCGACATGGCGAACGCCTGGTACACCAAAGACATACGCATCCGCGTCCCCGAAACCGTGCGCTTCGTCTTGAAAGGACGCAAGCGTTCGGACGTGACGGCGAAAGACGTGATGCTCTACATTCTCGCCACCGATTACATGAAGCAGGGCAAGGGCATCGGACAGGTGCTCGAATTCGCGGGCGACGGCCTCAGGGATTTGTCGATCGACGAGCGCGCGACCTTGACCAACATGGCGGTCGAAGCGGGCGGCACGACCGGCATCATCGAGCCGGACGAAGTGACGCTCGAATACGTCACGCGCATGCGCGGCCTCGACGCCGAAGAAGTTCGAAAAGGATTTTTGAAGAGCGACCCGGACGCGTCGTATGCGGCCGTCTTTGAAATCAACCTTGAAGATTTACGTCCGATGGTGGCGACGCCGGGCGACCCGCGCAACGGCGTCTACATCGACGCTCTTGAGGAAGAGGTGAAGATCGACGCGGCCTACGGCGGCTCGTGCACGGGCGGCAAGATGGCCGACATGGACATGTACGCGGCCGTCCTCCAGCGCGCCGTCGAACAGGGCAAGCGCGTCGCGCCGGGCGTTCACCTGTACCTGCAATTCGGCTCGCAGAAGATCAAGCAGTACGCGCGCGAAAAGGGCTACCTCGAAATCTTCGAGCGCGCGGGCGCGGAGCTGATCGACCCTTCCTGCGGCGCTTGCATCAACGCCGGCCCCGGCGCTTCCAAATCGCCCGACACCGTCACCGTCAGCGCCCAGAACCGCAACTTCCCCGGACGCAGCGGCCCCGGCAAAGTCTATCTCGCCTCCCCCTACGTCGTCGCCGCCTTCGCCATCGCCGGACGCATCATCGAGCCGGAAGAGTTTTTGAAAGTCACGGAAGAGGAGCTGGTCGAGGTATAGAAGGAGCCACAGCGGCACAGAGACACGAGAGAAAACAGAAAGTATTTTTGGCCTCCCTCCGTGTCTCTGTGCCTCTGTGGCTAATCTTAAAATTATGGGCGCAGCGATTCCGACAACTGAGAACACGATCAACGTCGAGAGCTTTAAGTACGCGCGTGTCGAGCGCGAGCGACGTTTTCTGTTGCGCGATCTGCCGGAAGGTTTGACGCGTGCGAGCGAGCACGTACAGATCTGGGACAACTACATCACCAACACGCGGCTGCGGCTGCGGAAGATTCGCTTGCCGCAGACGCGGCAGTGGATCACGAAGCTCACGCAGAAGTTCGCGCCCGACCCGTCGGACTTCTCGCGGACGATCATCACCAATACTTATCTCTCGGCGGTCGAGTACGAAGTGCTCGCCGTCTTCGAGGGCAATGAGATACGCAAGAACCGCTACAAGTTCGAGCACGAGGGCCGGAGATACTCGATAGACCTTTTCATCGGCGACCTCTTCGGCCTCGTCCTCGCCGAGACCGATTTCGAGACGGACGAAGAGATGCAGAGCTTTACGCCGCCCTCCTTCGCCGTCATGGAAGTGACGAACGACGAGATGTTCACGGGCGGCCGTCTCGCCTACCTGACGGCGGACGACATTCGCGCGCGCTTCAAATGATAAAAACGGTCCTGGGTCTTTGGACTTTGGTCTTGGCACGCGATTCAACCTTGAATCGGACATCAAAGACCAAAGTCCAAAGACCCAAGGCCAACCGAAACCATGTCTACAGCTTCACCCATCATTTACACCATCGGTCACGGGCGACACCCGTTCAACTATTTTCTGGAGCTGCTCAGAGAGCACGAGATCGCGTTCGTGTGTGATGTCAGAAGCGCGGCGCGCTCGCGCTGGCCGCAGTACAACGGGCGCGTGCTGGAAGAGAACTTGAGGGAGGCTGGCATCGGCTACGAGCACCTGCCGGAGTGCGGCGGGAAGGTCATCGCGCCGCCGGCGGAACTCGCGCGCGGCCTCGACCGCATCATCGAGCTGGCCTCGGAGATGCGAGTCGTCATCATGTGCTCCGAATCGCAGCCGCTCACGACGCACGTCATCCCGCGCGCCAACTGTCATCGCGTCGGCCTGCTCTCGCCCCCCTTGCGCGCACGCGGCGCGGGCATCATTCACATCCTGCCCGACGGCCGCACGCTGGAACTGGACGAATCAAAGCTGCCCTCAATCTGGTAAAGTATTGCCACACAAGGGAGGTGGCGATGGCACAGGAGAGCCGCGAGGTCGAGCAGTTGAAGGAGCGCGAGGACATCAAGCAGGCGCTCAAGCAGACGGCCGGGAACAAGGAGCTGGACAAGCCTCCGGTCGAGACGAAACAGAAAGTCTGGCTCGGCACGTATGTCATCCTGTTGCTCGGCCTGGCGTGCGTCTATTACCTGCTGCGCCTCAAGTTCTTCGATGAAAATTTTGCGAAGGCCTATATCCCGCTCGCGCAGCGTCTCACGCTCGGCGCGATGTCGGTCGTGCTGGTGCTGGCCGTCGCCAAGCTCATCAAGGTCTATCTCATCGCGCGGCTCGATCACGCCGTCTCGCGCTTTAACCTGACGCGCATCCTGAACCTCATCATCGGCCTCGTCGTCATCTTCATCATCCTCTCCGTCCTCTTCGCCAACTGGTACACGGCGGTCGTGTCGCTGGGTTTAATTTCGATCATCCTCGGCTTCGCGTTGCAGACTCCGATCACGAGCTTCATCGGCTGGATTTACATTCTGGTCAAAGCCCCGTACCGCGTCGGCGACCGGATACGCATCGGCGAGGCGACGGGCGATGTGATCGACGTGGGTTA
>JAFBAJ010000426.1 GCA_019247865.1 Acidobacteriota bacterium | reverse complement strand
CGACCTGAGATGCTGCTGCACGCTGTGATGATGTTGCAGGAGAAGGTGATGAAGGAGTCCGTGCGCGACCGCAAGGACATCCCCGCGGCGGAAGCGCGCGAAGCCGTGCCGCCGGGCACGTTGCCTGCGTCCGGCGTCTCCGCGCTCAACGAGGCCGCCGCGCAGGAGTCGCGCCCGTACACCATCGCCTCCAGACACGAGCGCCGGCGTTCCTCTTAAAATCTCAGATTTCAAATTTGAGATTGAAAAAGCAATGAATTGGCAAATCTAAAATCTAGAATCAAAAATTCAAGATGGCCGAAAACAATCAAGCACAGGGAGCAGAGACGCAGGGGCTTTCGACCACGCCGAACAATTCTGCAACGCCGTCGCCGCTGGTGACGGCGTTGCAGCAACAGAACGCGGAATGGGTCGGCGAAGTCATCGAAGCCTTCGGCGAAGTGACGGTCGTCGTGCCGCGCGCGCAGCTCACGGCCATCTGCTCCTACCTGAAGAGCGCGCCGGGACTGGAGTTCAATTTTCTCTCAGACCTCTGCGGCGCGGATCGCGGCCCGGAAGAGGAGCCGCGCTTTGAGGTCAACTATCATCTCTTCTCGACGACGAAGCATCATCGCCTGCGGCTCAAGGTCTTGCTCAACGAGGAAGACGCGCACGTCGAGACTGTGACCGGCATCTGGCGCACTGCCAACTGGCACGAGCGCGAGACCTACGATCTGCTGGGCGTCATCTTTGACGGCCATCCGGATCTGCGCCGCATCCTATTGCCAGACGACTGGCAGGGACATGCCCTGCGCAAAGATTTCCCGCTGCGCGGCTATGAGCCGTACAGCCTGACTTAAAAGTCCCAGGTCTCAAGTCCCAGGTCAAAAGCGGATTTGAGACTTGGGACCGGAGACCTGGGAACTGGGACTTTATGGTTGCTAATCTTCCGCCGCAGTTTGAGGTCGTAGACCGGCCGCTCGATACGCAGATGACGCTGTCGATGGGGCCGCAGCACCCGTCTACGCACGGCGTGCTGCGACTGGAGCTGGTGCTGGACGGCGAGATGGTCGTCAAAGCCACGCCCGACATCGGCTATCTGCACACAGGGATGGAGAAGCTCTTCGAGTATAAGAAGTACCAGCAGGGCATCGTCATCACAGACCGGATGGATTACCTGAATCCGCTGGGCAACAATCTGGCCTACGTGATGGCTGCGGAGAAGCTGCTCGGCCTTGAGATTCCGGAGCGCGCGCAGGTCATACGCGTCCTGATGTGCGAGCTGCAACGCATCGCCTCGCACATGGTCTGGTTGGGGACGCACGCGCTCGACATCGGCGCGATGACGGTCTTCTTCTACTGCTTTCGCGAACGCGAGAAGATTCTGAATCTCATCGAAGCAGCTTCGGGCGGGCGACTGACTCCCTCTTACTTCCGCATCGGCGGTCTGATGATGGACATCCCAGCCGGTTTCGAGCGCCGGTGCAAACAGTTCACGAACGACTTTCCGGCCGCCGTCAAAGAGTTTCACACGCTGCTCTCTGGCAACAAGATCTTTCAGAAGCGGACGCAGGGCGTCGGTTATATCTCGGCCGAAGACGCAATCGACTGGGGCTTGTCTGGGCCGTGCCTGCGCGGGAGCGGCGTCAATCTTGACCTGCGGCGCGCGAACCCGTACACGGGTTACGAGAAATACGATTTCGATATTCCGCTCGAAGAGAGCTGCGACGTGTGGGCGCGCTACATGGTGCGGATGCGCGAGCTGACGGAGTCGCACAAGATCGTCGTGCAGGCTCTCCAGCGTCTGCAACCGGGGCCGGTCAAGGCGGATGCGCCTAAGGTCGTGCTGCCCGAACGCGAAGCGATGAAGACGCACATGGATGCGCTGATTCATCACTTCCTGATCGTGGCCGAAGGATTCAACGTGCCGGAGGGCGAGGTCTATCACGCCATCGAGGCGTCGAAGGGCGAGCTGGGCGTCTACATGAAATCGAACGGCGGCCCGAAACCCGACCGCGTCCATTTTCGCGGGCCGAGCTTCGTTAATCTCTCGGCGCTGCCGCAGATGACCGAAGGCGAGATGATCGCGGATGTCGTCGCCATCATCGGCTCGCTCGATATTGTGTTAGGTGAGATTGACAGATAGTAGTCAGTGGTCAGTGGTCGGCCGTCAGTAAAAACTGATTGGTTCTGACCACTGACCGCTGACCACTGACCACTGAGCTATGAGTCAGCAGTTTACGCCAAACAATCCTTTGCCGCAGGAGGCGAAAGTCCCTGAAGAGATGGCCGTCTTCTCGCCGGAGATCGAAGCCGAGATCGACGCGCATCTGGCGAAGTATCCGGTCAAGCGCTCGGCCATCCTGCCGCTGATGTTCATCATGCAGCGCGAGCGCGGCTGGCTCGACCCTCCGGCGGTAGCCTATCTGGCCGACCGGCTCGGCGTGCGCATCACCGACATCTGGGAGGTCGCAACCTTCTATTCGATGATTAACACGAAGCCCGTCGGCAAGTATCACATACAGATCTGCAAGACGCTTTCGTGCAAGATTCTCGGCGCGGACAGGGTCACCGAGCAATGCTCACAGCGGCTCGGCATCAAGCCGGGCGAGACGACCGCGGACGGACGCTACACCATCTCGCTCGTCGAATGTCTCGGCTCATGCGGGACTGCGCCGATGTTGCAGCTCGGCTTTGACTTTCATGAGAACCTGACGCCGGAAAAGGTTGACGAGATACTGGATCGCTGTGACCGGGACGAATACGTCTTCCAGCACGGCGTTGAAAGATCAGCCTGACGTTTGAGAGCTTAGCTGTCAGTACCGCCTGCGGTAGCGGGCAGGTATTGGCTTAGCAGAAAGAACCCGTCCGCTACCGCAGGCGGTACTGACACGGCAAGATTGCTAATTATGTTCATCGGAGCCATCGGTTGCGAACCACTACAGCTCAAGCGCGTCTCGCTTGAGAACTCGCACACGCTCGAAGTCTATCGGAAGAACGGCGGCTATGAAGCACTGAAAAAGGTGCTCGACGGCATGTCGGCCGATGACGTGATCGGCGAGGTCAAAAAGTCCGCCCTGCGCGGGCGCGGCGGCGCTGGATTTCCGACGGGCATGAAATGGAGCTTTGTCCCCAAGGATTCGCCGAAGCCCAAATATGTCGTCTGCAACGCGGACGAATCCGAGCCGGGAACTTTCAAAGACCGTTACCTGATGGAGCGCGACCCGCACATGCTGATCGAAGGCATGTTGATCGCGGCTTACGCGCTCGGCTCGAAAGCGACCTACATCTACACGCGCGGCGAGTATCGTTATCTGATCGAGATC
>JAFBAJ010000251.1 GCA_019247865.1 Acidobacteriota bacterium | reverse complement strand
GACATAGCCGAAGAGCTCCGATTCGAGCAGGGTTTCGGTGAACGCTCCGCAGTTGATCGAGATGAAAGGTTTTTCGGCCCGGGGCGAAAGATCGTGGATGGCGCGCGCGACCAGCTCTTTGCCGGTGCCCGATTCGCCTGTGACGAGGACTGTGGACTGGACTTCGGCGACCGTCTCGATCATCTGGTAGACGGCCTGCATCCGTGCGGAGCGGCCGATGATGTTGCCGAGCGAGCCGCGCTCGCGCTGTGCGCGACGAAAGGCGCGGTTCTCTTTGACGAGGTCGAGCTTTTCGAGCGCCTTCGCCACGATCAGCTTCAGCTCGTCCACGTCGAATGGCTTCTGGATGAAATCGTCCGCGCCGAGCTTGAAGGCTTCGCGCGCCGTGTCCACCGTGGCGAAGGCCGTCATCATCACGACCGCCAGGTCGGGCGCGACCTCGCGCGCCGCCCGCAGCAGCTCGATGCCGTTCATGTCCGGCATCTTGACGTCCGAGATGATAAGGTCCACGCTCTCCGCCCGCAGCAGCTCCAGCGCGCGCCGCCCGCCCTCGGCCACGCGCACGCGATGCCCCGCACGCTCAAACACGAGCGTCAACAATTGCCTTATCCCTTGCTCGTCGTCAACGATAAGAAGATGAGCCATAATTAAGAAGTCAGGAGTCAGAAGCCAGAAGCCAGAATGGCGGCGGCATATCGCTCCAACAGCTTGCTCGTCTCTTCGAGCTGAAACATGATCTCTGGGTTCTCACCATACCCAAGGTCTTTAGCTAAAATCAAGTAATAGCGGCACTCTTCTATCGAGCCCTGCGCGATATTCATAAAGCGCGCCTTATCACTTTTGCCCTTTTTCTTGAAACCTTCGGCGATATTTGCGGCAATAGAAACCGCGGCTCTCCTGAACTGGGAAGTCAAGCCGTACATCTCTTTGTGAGGGAAGCCCTCACTATACCGATAAACGGACAGGACGAAGCAGTGCGCCTTCTGCCACACAATCAAATCTTCAAAGCATCTGGCGACCGGCCTATCCATTCTGGCTCCTGACTTCCGGCTCCTGTCTTCTCTCCTCAGGCAGTTCGATGGTGATCGTCGTGCCTTCTCCCTCGCGACTGCGGACGTTAATGGTTCCGCCGTGGTCGCGTATGATCTGGTAGACGATGGAGAGGCCGAGGCCCGTGCCGCCGGAGGTCGAGGAGGAGAAGGGCTCGAAGAGGCGTTCGACCTGTTCGGGCGACATGCCCTGGCCGGTGTCTGTGAAGATGATGCGCAGGCGTCCGGCGCTGGTGCGCTTCATTTCGGCGCGCAGCCGTCCGCCCGACGGCATCGCCTGCATCGCATTGCGCGAGAGGTTCCAGAAGACCTGCTTCAACTGCGCCTCGTCCACGCTCGCCAGCATCGGCTCGTCGGGCGTGAGGTCTTCGAGCACGTGCCCGTCGCGCAGCTCCGGGCTGTGCCGCAGGAGCGTGAAGGTTTCGTGCAAAGTCTCGCGCAGGTCAACGTTCGTGAAAGCTCCCATGCGCGGGCGCGCGTAGGTCAGAAAGTCCGAGATGATCTTGTTGAGCCGGTCGGATTCGCGCAGGATGATCTCCATCAACTGCGCCTCGGAAGAATCGGCTTCGACATCCGAACGCAGGACCTGAATCGCGCCGCGCATGGCGGCCAGCGGATTCCTGATCTCGTGTGCGATGCCCGCCGCGACGCGCCCGACGGCGGCCAGCCTGTCCTGCCGCCGCGAGGTCTCTTCCATCGCGCGCACGTCCGTCAAATCCTGAAAGGTGATGACGAGGCCCGTCGTCTCGCCCGTCTCGGAAAAGAGCGGCGAGATGCCGAAGCCGAGCCGCAGGTGCAGGCCGTCGGCCGAGAGACAGTCGGCCTCGAAGCGCGGCGTCGGCTCTCCGCTCGCGGCGGCGCGCAGGGAATCGCGCACGCGCTCGTCCAGCTCGCCGAAGAAGATCGTCGCCTCCTGCCCGCGCACGTCTTCGACCTCGTAGCCGGTGATCTCCTCCGCCGCCGTGTTGAAGGTATAGATGCGTCCCTCCAGGTCGGTCGTGATGACGCCGGAGCGAATCGATTCGACGATGCGCTCGTGCAGCGCGCGCAGATTGGCGAGCGTCTGCGCCGCCTCGCTCAGCTCCACGTCATAGCGCGACTGCCGCTCGGCGAGCCGCGCCGCCAGCAGTCCGACGACCAGAAACGCCACGTCGTTGAGGCCGATGGTCTGGATGGTCTTGATGTAAGAGGTTTCAGGCGCGACGCGCGCGAAGCGCGGCAACAGGCCGGTGACGGCCGCGAGCGAGATGGCCGTGAACATCGCCGCGCAGCCGACCGCCGCGTAGATCGCCGCGCGCGACCCTAGCAGCAGACTCGCGACGGCGATGATGATGATATAGAGCACAGTGTAGGGCGAGGTGACATCGCCCGTCGCCCAGACCAGCCACGTGACCAGCGCCACATCTACCAGAAGCTGCACGCTCGCCTGGAGCTGTAGGCTCCGGTTCCAGCGGAGCGCGACCGCATAGCAGGCGGAGAGCGCGACCACCGCGAGAAAGATCGGCAGCGTCCCATGCCAGCCGTCACGGTCGAGCGCGCCGAGCTGCTCGCGCGTCCAGAGCGCGCTCGCGATGAGCAACAGGACGGCTGCCGCCAGCCTGCCCGCGACCAGCAGCCAGAGCTTCGCGCCGAACGTGCTTCCGCTCTTCCAGTTCCAAAACATCCCGCGCCAAGCCTATCACAAAAAGAAAAGAAAGTTTCACGCAAAGGCGCAAAGGGAAAACCAAAGCACGCCCGGATCAAATAGCATTCAAGCCCGTGCAGTCTTCCGTCTTCCCTTTGCGCCTTTGCGTGAAATCGTTTTCATCCGATCACTCTCATCAACCGCCGCGCAAACCCTTTCGGCTCCGACGCGCGCACGATGACTTCGGGCGTCTTGTGCCACGCGGCGCATTCCTGAATCGCTCCGGCGATGTCGCTCGTCATCGCATCATCTGCGCGGACGCCCGGTTCGAGATAGATCGCTTTGACCTCAAACATGCCGTCCTGACGATGCGCTTTGGCGTCGAGCCGCGCGACGAGCGCGCCGCGCCGCAGCACCGGCAAAGTGAAGTAGCCGTACACACGCTTCGGCGCGGGCGTGTAGCATTCGAGCCGGTAGTCGAAGCCGAACATCACACGCGCCCGCGCGCGATCCCACACGAGCGGGTCAAAGGGCGAGAGCAGCGTCGTCAAACTCGTCTCGATCTCCTCAGCCGCCGCGCGCCGGAGCAGCCTGCGATGCGACGGATGAACGTAAGCCTTCTCAGGCCAGCCTTCAACCGAGACTTCGAGCAGCGCCCCTTCGCGCGCCAGCTCCGTCACGACGGCCTGCGTCTCGCGCTTGTCCGTGCGAAAGTAATCGCTCACCCAGCGCGCCGTCGCAAGGCCGAGCGCCCTGACGGCCTTGAGCGCCAGCTCGCGCCGCACCTCTTCGACGGTCGGAAGCTGCCGGTCGTCCCACTCCGGCAGCACGCGTTCCCGCAGGTCATAGACGCGTTGAAAGTTCTGCCGCCGCGCGATCATCACCTCGCCCGCCGTGAAGAGAGTTTCGAGCGCGCGCTTCTCCATCTTCCACTCCCACCAGCCGCCCTTCTGGCCGTCCGTCCGCTCAAAGTCCGCCGCGCGCACAGCCCCGCGCGCGCGTATGAAGTCGAGCAGCGCGGCCAGCTCCAGCTTGTGCGAGCGCGCGAAAGAGGCGTTGTATTTCCAGCCCATCGATTCGGCGTCGAGCATCCGGTGGCGATAGAGCCTGTAATCCTCGATCGGCAGAAACGAAGCCTCGTGCGACCAGTATTCAAAAAGCTTGCCTTCCATCAGCAGCTCGTCCAACCAGCGCGGCTCGTACGCTCCGAGGCGGCTCCACAAGACCAGATACGGACTCCGCGCGACGACGTGGATCGTGTCTATCTGGAGCACCTCCATCCGGCGAATCGCGTCGAGCACGTCCCGCTTCGTCGCCTTCTTCGGAGGACGGCGATCAAGCCCCTGCGCCGCGAGCTGGAGCGCGCGTGCGCCGTTCAGACTCAAATGCATGTCGGATCTTTTCCTCTCTCTCTATATCTTTGTGCCTGCGCGTGAATTATAATCTCGCCTCGAACGCTAAAGAAGGGATGATTGCAGATGGACAGAGCCGATGAGCTGAAGCCGGAAGAGCTGGCCGAGCGCCACGCCGCGACGCACGCGCAGGGAGCCAGCGCAGACGCTCTGCTGGCTTCGATCATCGAAACTTCCGACGACGCGATCATCAGCAAAGACCTCAACGGAATCATCACAAGCTGGAACAGGGCCGCGGAAAAGCTCTACGGCTACACCGCCGCGGAGGTCATCGGCCAGCCCGTCTCGATCATCATCCCGACAGACAAGCGCGGCGAGATGACGCAGATTCTCGAACAGATCAAGCGCGGCGAGCGCGTCGATCATTTCGAGACCATGCGCGTGAGCCGTGAGGGCCAGTTGGTCGAAGTCTCGCTGACCGTCTCGCCGATCAAGGATGAGTCGGGCCGCATCATCGGCGCGTCGAAGATCGCGCGCAACATCTCCGAGCGCAAGCGCCACGAAGAGAATCTGCGAGCGAGCGAGGCGCGGTATCGCGCGCTCTTTGAGTCGACGCAGGACGGCATCATGATCGTCAACGGCGAAGGGCGCTACGTAGAGGTCAACGAGAGCCTCTGCCAGATGCTCAAGACATCGCGCGAAGAGCTGGTCGGCGCGCACTTCAGCCAGTTTATCCCGCCCGATTTCCTGTCTGTCGCCGAGCATGATTTCGACGAGCTGAAAACCTTCGCGGCCTTCGAGGGCGAGTTCCCGTTGCGCGCCGCGGACGGGACAATCGTCGAGCTGGACTGGACTTCGCGCGCCAACTTCGTGCCCGGCCTGCACTTCTGCGTCGCGCGCAACATCACCGAGCGCAAACGCGCCGCCGAAGGCCAACGCTTTCTCGCAGAGGCGAGCCGCATCCTCTCCTCTTCGCTCGATCACGAGCGGACGCTGGCGAGCGTCGCGCAGATGGCCGTGCCGGGACTGGCGGACTGGTGCACGGTGGACATGCTCGACGAGAACGGCGCGCTCAAACGCTTAGCGGTCGCGCATGTCGATCCGTCGAAGGTCGCGTGGGCGCACGAGCTGGAAGAGCGTTTCCCGATCGACATGGACGCGCCGCGCGGCGTGCCGCACGTCCTGCGCACGGGCGAGTCGGAGCTTTATCCGAACATCCCGGACGAGCTGCTCGTCGAAGCCGTCACAGACAAAGAGCAACTGCGCCTCCTGCGCGAAATTGGCTTCAGCTCGGCGATGATCGTCCCGCTCATCGCCAACCGGCGCACGCTCGGCACGATCAGCTTTATCGCGGCTGAGTCCAATCATCATTACGACACGAAAGACCTCGCGCTGGCCGAAGACCTGGCGCGGCGCGCGGCGCTGGCGATAGACAACGCGCGGCTCTACAGCGCGGCGCAGGAGGCCAACCGCATCAAGGACGAATTTCTCGCCACGCTCTCGCACGAGCTGCGGACGCCGCTGACGGCCATCCTCGGCTGGTCTATCATGCTGCGCACGAACAAGCTGAGCGAGGAGATGATTCA
>JAFBAJ010000228.1 GCA_019247865.1 Acidobacteriota bacterium | reverse complement strand
GCTTCCATACATCACCATCGCTGAACAGCAGGCGGAGCTGCTGCGCGTGCGCGCCGAGAACAAGTACAAGATTTCCGTCTCAGTGCTCCCACCGGAACTTCGCGTAGCGCTGGCTCATCCGGCGGCCTTCGCCTCCTTCGCCTGCGCTTACAAGGCCGGGCACATCGTCCTTCGAGAAGACACCGCAGGGGCCAGCCAATGGAGCTATCTCGACACGGGCGAGTTTCTAACTTTCGGCCCTGAGCCCACGCTGGCGCAGGCCGCCGCTTACTATGCCTCATACGTCAGTTCCCCTCCGCGTTCGTTCGACATGGTCGGCGAGGGAGGGAAATTCACCAAACTCGCCCAGTGGCTGAAGAAACGTGACCTGACCGATGATGATACTTTGACGCTGATTGCAATCGACGTGTACGAGGACTAAGAGGATTTTCCGATGACCTGGATCATCTTGGCGCTGTTGGCGCTATTGGGACTATGGATCGGGGCGGGGTTGCTGCTCCTTATGCGCGGCTCCCGTCGGCTCGGGACAGACTACCGGCGCGGGATCGCCGAGTGCGTCTGCGTCGTAGGCAAGGAGATCGCAGTCGACCTCCGGCTCATCGCACCCGCGAACATGCAGTTAGCGGACGACCATGACGTTCTGCTTATCATAGATCATTCCGGCAGCATGGGCAGCGGCCCGGGCAGTCCGCTGCGCGAGGCCGTGCGGGCGGCAGAAAACTTTATCCGTCGATTGCCCGACAACATTCACATAGGCGTCATGGGATTCGACCAAGAGGCTCGTCTGCTGTCACCGCTGACCGACCAACCCCGGCAAGCTTTGCGCGCACTTGGGGCGCTGGGCGCGGGCGGCGGAACGGCCATCAATGCTGCTTTGGAGAATAGCCGTGACGCCTTGCGCGCGGGGCGGCCCGGTGTGAAAAAGACTGTCATCTTGCTCTCCGACGGTTCGAGTGAGCAGGCCCCGGCTGAGGCGGCGGTCATCAGGCTCAGACAGGAGATTGAAAAGCTAACAATTATCTGCGTCGGCTTCGGGCCAGAGGTGAATGAGTCTCTGCTGCGCTCCATCGCCAGTGATGGGGATAAATATCTGCATGTCAGCAACACGGATGACCTTCATGGCCTGTTCGGTTTTCTGGCCGGAGCCGTCAGCGGACAAATGGCCGTTGCGGGATTGATAGACGAAGGCGCACGCGCCCCGCATCCCTTCCGGCTTATACGAACCGGCGGGCTTTATCCCATCGGCGTGCAGCCACCCGCTCCGTCACACGCCGAAGCGACGCGCATCGTCTGGTCCATCCCGCTCATGAACGAAGAGCCTACGCAACTCACCTACAATCTCATCCCTGAGTGTCCCGGCTGGCATCAGGTCGCCACCGCTGACAGCAAGTCAGTATGGCGCATGCCGGACGGGACGAGGACTGAGTTGACGGGGCCGGACGGGCCGCAGGTGCTCGTCATGCCCCGCTGGCTCGGATGGGCATGGCCGGTTCTGAACCCGTTGTTCTGGATGCTCTTTGGCAGATTCTGGCCGTGCGAGGTCAAAGCCGTCGAGAGCGTCAGCGTGCCTGAGCCGGAGCCGTTACCCATCGCCGCGCTCCCGGCGCTGCCCCCCGCACCACAGGAACGAGTTTATGAGCCGGACGTTCGCCCGGCGATGGTCCTCGGGCTGGGTGAGGTCGGCGAGTGGACTATCTGCCGGCTCAAGGAGCGATTACAGGACAGGAAAATCGATCCGGCGCGCGTTGAGGTGTTGGCGATCCATGTCACACACAGGTCCAACCGCGAGCCGTCCAGAGTCGGGAACACAGTTCTCGACCCACATGCACAGGTCGAGATACATCAAGACCTACGCCCTTATCTGGAAACGTTGCGCGATCACGGTGCGCCGCCGCTTCGACGTTGGGTGCCCTGGCAGCGCTGGCTGGCCGAAATGCCGCCTTTGACGACGTTGCGGACTATCGCCGACGACCGGCGCAAGGCACGTCTGGCAATCATTCGGAAACCGGAACCAATCGAAGCAAGACTTGAGCCGGGTTTACAGCGCATCATCGAACAAGAGGGAGTAATCATTGTGGTCGGTTCGATAGCTGATGCCGAATGTTCCGGGCTGCTGGCCGAAGTGGCTCACATTTGTGCATCACGTGAAGCAGGTGTGACAGCCGTCTTTGCCCCCACCTCCTTTTTCGAGACTCCGGCGACAGCGGAGCTTGCACTGGCGCTGGAACTTGAAAGGATCTCTTTGATGAGCGGTGAGCAGATCATCTCAGACCGTCATCAGCCGCCGGTTGCCGCGCGCCAACTCTTCGACCGTATTATCGTCCTTGAGCAGAAGCAGGAGACCGCTCCCGAAGCGTCTCTCCCGGCCATGGAGTTGCTCTGGAGCATGTTAGCTTATGAAGGAGTGTTCAAGCAGTTGCCGCTGCTCCGTGCAGAGGGCAATGAAGTCATCTGCTGCGGGGTGGAGATAGCGAGCCACAAACTCCCGGCCGCGAGCCTCTGGAACTGGGCGCGCGCGCGCACGCTGGCATTGGGCGTGAACGGCCAGCGACTCGAACTCACGGAGGACAATGGGCGACTGGCGTTACCGAATCCTGATCGACTGGCGGTTACTGCGAACGTCGAAGCTTTCTGGACGGGACAATATTGTACACGCCCGCAAAGTTTATTGCTCCAGAGCATGAGGCCCACGTTGCAGGCTCTCAACTCCGATCCAATCTCTGCGCTCTTGTCACTTCAGGAAGTCGCTCCCTTCGACCAGCCGTATCATGAACAAGTCGCATATAGCCGGAGGGAGCGCCAGGCATTTGCAGCTTACCTGGAAGAATGGTGCCAGCACATTCTTGAGAGGGAACAGGAGAGGCGCGTCTGGGGTGTTCACATCCTGATGCCCGCCTTACTGCGTGTTGAAGAAGATGTGCAGTTCGTCATCAACAGCATCAAGCGGCTGTCGGGCAATGTCGACTTTGCCAATCTCGTCAATTTCGTCTCCGCCCTGCTCGTCGATTTTCTGTCCATCATCTCGCGTTTGCAAAGCGAGCTGGCCCGGTGGATTGCCACTCTGGTCGGAGCACAACTTGAACTGCATGTTGATTCGCAGCCGGATGAAGTGACTCCTGTCGCCTACGACATCGAGCACGAGAGACAGCACACAGAGAAAATGCTCGACTCGCTGGACGCGAAGAACCGTGAGCTTCTGAAGAGATGGTTCCAAGATTGGTATAACAACTATGGTGAGTTGCTGCTGGACCAATTCAGTTTTCGGGCGGCCAGAGAGCCCGGAGAAGAACAGGTTTCGATCAGGCTGCGCCATGCCAATCAGGAGTTGAGCTTGGATTCGGATTTGGCCGGAGTGTTGCGCGATGCGCTCGACCGGTACCGTAATCTGGTGCTCGGCTGGCCGGTCGAGCAGATGCTGACAGGTGAAAAGGTCGCCAACCCGCTGGAATGCTTTCGCGTCGGAAGGCACTCGGCGCTGGCCTACCCTGAAGTCGAGCGCGTGGTTGATGAAGAAGACCCATTTGTCGCCGCCGCCATACGAGTCCAGGAGCGCACTCTCAGACAGGCGCTCGGAGTGACCACGCCACCGCCCGGC
>JAFBAJ010000215.1 GCA_019247865.1 Acidobacteriota bacterium | reverse complement strand
CCGCCGGTGGCAGCTTCTCCTTCGCCGCAGAACCTGACCACGGTCGAGCGTCCGCAGAAGATCAAGGACATGATGGCTCAGCGCGGCGAGCAGGATGAAGCGAAGCCTGCGCTGACCTTCGTCACGCCACGCAGCGGCGAGACAGTCACCAACTCGACCATCAGCGTCAAGCTCAATCTGGCGGGCGACCTCAAAGGCTACAAGCCGATGAAAGACCCCGCGACGGGGATGGGCAATCACATCCACGTCATTCTGGACAATCAACCTTACGAAGCCTACTACGACCTGAGCCAGCCGTTCCAGCTGCGCAACGTGACCGAGGGCAAGCATACCTTGCGCGTCTTCGCCTCGCGTCCCTGGCACGAGAGCTACAAGAACCCGGAAGCCTTCGCGATGGTCGAGTTCACGGTCAAGGGCGGCGGCGCGGACGCCTCGAAGCCGACGACGACGGGCAACGGGCAGGTGATGGCCGATAACAAGAACGCTGCGAAGACTGCGAATGCTGCGAATGCCAGCGCCTCGCCGTCACCGTCGCCGGAGGGCAAGGATATGCCTCCGAGCACAGGCGGCGCTGTTGATCCGGCGAAACCCTTGTTGACCTACAGCCGTCCTAAGGGCGAGTACAAGGGCGCGGACACGGACGCGATCATGATCGACTTCTGGCTCAAAAACGGGAAGCTCCAGGGCGACGGCGGCGAGTATCGCGTGCGCTATGCTGTGGACGGCGGCGAAGCGAAGTTCATAGACAAGTGGGAGCCGATCTGGCTCACGGGCTGGGCGGCAGGCAAACACACGGTCAAGCTTGAGCTGGTTGACAAGGCCGGCAACCCTGTGGACAACGGCGGCTACAACTCGACCACGCGCGAGATCACCGTCACTAAATAACAGTTTCACGCAAAGGCGCAAAGACGCAAAGAAAAGCTTCAATCGCTTTCTTTGCGTCTTTGCGCCTTTGCGTGAGATTCTCTCTTTAATTAGGTAAACCTAAGTAGACTGGAGTCCCGCCGCCCATCACCAGCGAGTATCCGATCGGATAAAGAGAGCAATACCAGCGTGAATTGCTCGGACGGTACACGGTCGGAATCGAGACCTCGCCCTTGTTTAAGAAGGGAAGCGGGATGTCGCCGGTCGAGCCCCAATACACTGGAGCATACGCTCCGTTGGTGCTGCGAAGAATGTGCCAGACGCCTGACCTGTAAACCGTCAGATCGGCCTTGCCATCGCCATCGTAATCGGCCGGCAGCGCAAGGTCGCCGTTAGTTCCCCAATTCGCGCTCACGACACCGAGATCAGAGCTCCGGATGTAATACCAGGTTCCCGTCGAAGGCCGAAAGATAGCGATGTCGGTCCTCGTGTCGCCGTCGAAATCGGCCGGCACCGGACGGTCGCCGTCCGCCCCCCAGTGAATCGCTTCGACCTGCTGCGTCTCCGTGTAAAAGATATACCAGTTGCCGTCGCTCGGCCGGAACACAGCGTAGTCTGTTTTGCCGCCGCCGTTGTAATCGTTCGGGACGGGGATGTCGCCCGGCAGCCCGAAGTTGAATTCCGTCCACGCGGTCGTCGAGCTCAAATCCACGAACCACTTGCCTTCGCCGTTGCGATAAACGGCGTAATCGGTCAGGCCGTCGCCGTCGTAATCACCGGGAGCGGGAATATCGCCCAGCGCATTCGAGCCCCAGAAGAACGATTGGAGCGGCACAGTGTTGAAATAGTTCCAATCGCCATTGCCTGACCTCCACTGGCCGTTGGCTCCGTTCCAGCTCACGATGTCGGGAATCGGGTCTGAGTTGAAATTCATGGCGCGGGTCTGGCCCCTGGGGGTACAAACGTTCGACTTGACGACCACGACCTCTTCACCGAAGGTATTGAAGATGTCGTGATGTTTGTCATACATGTCGGCCTTACCGTCGGCGTTGAAATCCTCGAATTGTAGATAGAGGCTCGGAAACGTGGAGGTCAACTTGATGGGATAGTAGTGCGAAGTGAATCCGCCGCCCGGATTCTGGAGGAATACTTCGTAATCGGTATAATCCACATTTATCAGATCGAGGCGGCCGTCACCGTTGAAGTCAACCGGCTTGAGCACATACGCCGTAGAGTTCGTGATCGTGAACGGATAAGAGGCAGTCGTAAAGGTCCCGTCGCTCTGTCCCGACAAGATGACCAGGTTGGCGCCATCGTCTGCGTAGATGTCCTGTCTCCCATCGTTATTGAGATCCGCAAAACCGAAAAAATTGACATTGAGGGTCAAAGGATCACCGACCGTAAAGGTTCCGCTACCCATGTTTCTCAGGACGCGAATCCGCGAAGGGTTCGAGAAACTTTCGTAGACGAGATCCATATCCCCGTCGCCATCGAAATCGCCCAGGAAGGGAAACGAATCATTAAGCTCGTTGGATGCGTTGTGGGTGAGGATCGTCACAGGGGCATCGAGCGAGCCGTCCGCTTTCAAAGGCGAGTAGTAGAGAGTCTCGTTACCAGTCGTCGACTCCTCTAATTTATAAATCCAGTCGAGCCGCCCGTCGGCGTTGAAATCGGCGTAACCGATGAATCGCAAAAAGTGTGTGGAGTCTCCGAGGGCAGCTATCGTGGCCTGTGGCACGAACGTACCGTCGCCCATGTTGCGGTGTATCTTGTAATTGGGACTGCCCATATCACCGATCAACACGTCAAGCTTGCCGTCCGAATCAAAATCGCGGAAGAGATAGCGAAAACAGCAGCCGGTATTGACGGTCGTCGCCGCGCTGGTCAGGGTCGTCGTATAGATGATCGGATTGTCCCAATCCCAATACCCGCTTGCCAGCGCCGGATAGATAACGATGTCCGAGGTCTGGGTCATCTGGTTGAAGCGAAAATTCCAGAAATCGGAGCGCCCGTCGCCGTTCCAGTCCTGAAGCTCGAAATCCCCTCCGTTCGGCGTAAAGCGGCCGAGCTTGTTCACGGCGTGATACTGAGATTGAAAATAGGTTCCGCCGCACTGCCCCAAAGCCGGTGTAGCGGCCGAGAGAGCGGAAACGACGAACAACAGCGGAAAAACTAAATAGGCGAGTAATATTCTGGACATAATGCCTCCGTTGAGATGATGACCGGTCAATTCCTCCTTATCTATAACCCACCGGCCGCCCCGTGTCCGTGTCATTTTCAAAAGCAGCAGGGGCAAGCAGCTCTTCCAGACCGGTCTGGAAGAGCTGCTTGCCCCTGCTCACTGATTTGAACTCTACCGCTTCCGGCTGCTCAGCAACCTCGGCTCGTACATCGCGGCGTAGCCCAACTGTTGCCGCACGAAGTCGCGCGGGTATGAGATCCGAACTCTGACGACTTTGCCCTGCGCGTCGAAGGTCGGCGTGAGCTCCGAGTTGATGCCCGCCCAGTAGACGGGCAGGTCGAGCTTCTTGTAACGCGCCATCACCTCATCGCGCAGCTTAGGGTCAAAGTGCACGCCGTACTTGTCAACCAATTCTTTGATCGCGTCGTAGTCGCCTTCGGCCTTGATCCGCATCAACTCCGCCAGCAGCATCCCGACGCCCTCGCGCATCTTGTCGAAATCCTTGATGACCATGTAGTGCTTGCCGTCACGCTCGACCAGCTGGATCGCGCCGGTCTTGTCCATGATGTAGTTGACGATGAGCTGGCGGTCGCGCTGGTGGTCTTCCTCGATGGTGTCGCCTTCGGGGATCGAGCGCAACTGCGAGAGCGCGACGCGCGCGGCGGAGTAGTACATCGCCTTCGCCACGTCCGGATGCGAGATCAGGCCGAGCTCTTTGAGCTTAGGGTCGGTCACGTTCCACAGTCCCATCAAATCCGCGCGCGCCTCTTCGAGCGTCGAAGCGTATTCCTTTAAATAATAAGCGGACTCCTGCGTCAGCTTAGGGCTCAGCTTGCCGGAGCCGTGACCGATGACTTCGTGCAGGGCCGTCAGCAGGTCCTCCGCCTCGTCGCCGTATTTCCGGCTGATCTCGAACTCTTCATCCGTGTAAGCGAACTCGCGCGCGCCGGAGGTTCCCGTGGCGCGCGAGAAGGCGCGCGACGAGCCGGTGAAGAGAAAGCTCTTCGTGCCGTACTTTTCGTGAATCTCGTTTTCGTTCGGCAGGTTGTCTCCGACCGTGTTGACCGAAAAATCTCCGGTCTCGATAACAGTCTCGACCGCTTTGGCTTTGGGCGGCTTGACGCCCTGCTTCTTGTACTGGTCGAGCCAGGGCGCGCGATTCTCGAAGTACTGCGCGTTGTCGGCGATGCTCGTGATGAGCTTGTTGACGCGCTCGTCCGTGACCGAAACGAAGCTTTGCGAAGTCCCTTTCGCGCCGCGCGCGTCTGCGTAAACCTCTATGAAGCCGTTGGCGAAATCAACGGTCGGATTGTTCTGCACCCAGCTCGCGCCGAAGGTGAGCCAGTAGCGCGGCGTGCCCATTTGATAAAAGTTGATCAGGTCAATGAGAACCTGATCCTGCCCCGGCTCTGCATACGCGCGCGCCTTTTCCAGATACTCAATCGCCTTGTTCAGGTAGTCCGCGTAGAGCCCCGGCTTGAAGCTCCCGTCCGGCGTGCCCGCGCGATAGACTTCTTCGACCAGTTTGCCGTCAGCGGTTTTGACGAGGCGCGAGTTGAGCGGGTACTCCTCGTGAAAATCCTTGAGGTCGGCGAGGCTCACGCCCGAATAGAAGTTGTTCGTGCTGGCCTGCAGAATATCGAGCTCGCCGCGCGGGCTCTTGGCCGTCAGCAGCGGCTCGAAGTTCGGGTCGAAGAAGGAGGGCTGCAATTCGCTGAGCTCCTGTCGAATCTCCGCGGGCGTGCCGGTCAGAACTTTGTTGCGCGCGGCCGCCAGCGCCGCCTCTTCCAGCTCGGCCGGAGTGAAGTCGGGCAGGAACTTCTGCGCGGTCGTGTTGTTGCGGTTGCCGTGATTGGCCCAGAAGAGCTTGGTGTAATCCGTGATCTTCTTCATAACCTCGGGGCGCACGCCCTGCGGGTGCGAGACGATGGCTTCGAGG